>CAZARO010000008.1:0-17939 GCA_964487165.1 uncultured Solibacteraceae bacterium
GACTTCTGACTCCTGACTTCCATATCCCGCAGGGATATCAAGGCGAAGCCTTGACTAGTTAGCCGCCGATTAACGCCGATAACAGGAGAATCTGTTTTATCGGCGTGTATCCGTGTTCATCGGCGGCCAACACTTTTTCCGCATTTCCCAAAACCCGCAACTACTAAGTACACCAGTTCGCAAATACAGTTGCGTATTCCGCAGACCCAACTGCAACCGCTCCCTTACGGTCGCGGCTCTGCATGCAGCCTCATTCAGAGCCGCGACCATCAGGGAGCGGTTGCAGCAGAATACGTTGGCGAACCTATGAAATGGAGTACTAAGCTACCCGGCGCCATAAATTACCCGCAGCACGCAGCGGACATATTGCTCGTCGGTGAGGTTCTCGACGGCTTCTTCGGGGAACTCCACCAGCGAGCGGAAATGCGCCGCCAGGTCGCGAAACAACGCCACGCGGGCCCGCGCGTCGTAGCCGTCGCGCAGTGTGACGGCGCGCACGGCCAGGGCGGCCGCTTCGGGGGTCACCAGACTGCGCAGGCGGGCGGCTAGGTGCGGCTGCCTGAGCAGTGAATTATATTTCGCGGGGGCGATCTGTTCCAGGTCGGGCGCCTCCACTTTGCGCTCGCGCGTCACAACGGTACTGGCGGCCATATCGCCCAGGCGTTGCGCGTTGCGGCTGAAAACCGCCGCCAGGCCGCCCACCAGGTAGAAGAGCGGCAGCATATCCACGAAGCGCAGCAGATTGCGTATGGCGATTTGCGGAAGCTGCAAGCGCAGACCGTGCACGTCGATGACTCGCAGGCCGAAGAGACGCTTGCCGATAGTCTGGCCGCGCCATCGCCACTCCAAGACAATAGCGTAGACCACCGAGATCACGAAGTAACTGACCACCGAGACGGCGCCCGCCACGTCGCTATTCACCTTGCTCAACAGCTTGGCGATCTGGCCCACCAGCATGCCGGCGAAGGTAATGGCGGCGGCATCCACGGTCCATGCCAGCGCGCGCGTCACCGGCGTGGCGAGCTCGAAGGAAAAGACCACGCCTTCGGGAGTCTCGATGCTCAAACGCGATGGGCGCGGCTGCTTCATTCGCGGCCGGCCCAGCCCAGGAAGGCGGTGAGAGCCGCCAACTCGCACACCCCGAAAGCGATTTTGAGCTCGTAGGGAATTACCGGCTTGTGGTACTGCGAGATGAAGGCTTCCACCATGCCGGCCCACACCAGCATGGCGGCCGCGCCGGCGACGATGGCAAACAAGTCGGGCGCCACGGCGCGCAGGCGGTCAGGGCGCGAAGTGCGGCCGCCCCATCCGATGAGCGCGCCGGCGAGGATGAAGCCGCCCTGGCCGCCGAGCAGAATCGCGGGGATCTCGACGGAGCCGTGCGGCAGCAGCCAGCCGGTCAGGAACGTGCCGAAGCCGGCGGAAACGTAGTCCGCCGCCACCGCGCCCAGAATCACGCCGTTATAGAAAAGCAGAATGAGCGTGCCCACGCCCCAGGTCATCCCCAATGCCAGGGTGAAGACGGTCACCTGAATATTGTGGGTCATCAGCTGGGCCGAAAAGCTGGCCTTTTCGCCGCTGAGACGGTCCTTAGTGGCGCTCTCTTCCTGGTGGACGCGCTCGGCGGGCGAATTGAGCAGACCCTGGAAGGGCATCAGCACGGCCTTGGAATGCGGGTCCATGCGGATGGCGAACCAACCGAACGCGCAGCCCAGCAGGGTGATGCCCAGCGACAGCTGAAAAGCTGCCAGATGCCGCCGGAAAGCGCGCGGAAAGCCCAGCAGGATGGCCTTCCAGCGGATTTTCTGGGGCTCGCGGGTTTCGTGGATTTCGGAGTAAGCCCGCGAGACCAGGGTCTCCAGCAGGCCGCGCAGCGCGGGGTCGGTAGAGAAGGTGTCGAGGCGCGCGAGCCCGGCCGAGGAGCGTTCATAGAGGTAGTGCAGACGCTGGATTTCGGCCAGGGGCAGAAGCCGCTCCGGCTCCGTGTCCATGCGGTCGAGAATGGCGCGCAGTTCGTCCCAATAGGGGCGCTCGGTGGCCACGAACCGCGGAATATCGACAATCACAGCACCTGCCTCCGCTTCACTTCAAGATACTCCGCCGTGACCTGCGTTTTGATGCGCCGCGGGTCCACCACTGAAAGCCGCACGCCGCGATTGCTGAGCGCGAGCGAGAGCTGGCGCAGTCGGTTGACGATCATCTGCCCGCTGAGGCCGCTATAGAGCGAGTCGAGATCGGCCGAAGAAGCGTCGGTGAAGAGCGGTTTCAAGCCCGGCGGCTGAGGCGTGTTCACCAGCACCAGGTGGCGGCGGGCCAGGATGGGGATCTCGCGCTCGAAGGTTTCGGCCAGCAGCGCGTCGTCGAGCGAGGTGAAGAAGACCAGCAGCGCGCGCCGCCGCAGGTTCAATTGCAGGGCGGTGAAGACGTCGCGGAAATCGGGGCTCACGCGGCTGGCCTGCAAGTTGTAGATGGCCTCGCGGCAGAGGCGGAAATGGTCCATGCCGTTGCGGGCGCGGACGAATTTGTGGGTGCGGTCGCTGAAGGTCACCAGGCCGAAGCGGTCGGCCTGCGTCTGCGCCACCAGGGCCAGGTGCAGCGCGGCGTTGACGAAGCTTTCCAGAATCTCCGGGCGGGCGGAAAGACGCGAGGAGTCCACCACGGCGTAGACTTCCTGGGCATGCTCCACGCGGTAGAGTTTCACCACCGGGAACTGGCGGCGCGCGGTAGCCTTCCAGTCGATATCTTCGAAGCCGTCGCCGGGGACGTATTGGCGCAGATTGTCGAACTCGCGGCCTTTGCCCACCTGGCGGCGCATGCGCAGACCCGCCACGGCGGTGCGATGGAAGAGCGCGGCGGTAGCGCGGTCGCGCAGGTTGGGGTAGACCCGGATGGTGGAATCGAGCGCTCGCTGCGAGCGGGCCAGCCACAAGCCCAGGGGCGAGGGCGCTTCTAGATGCAGGGCGCGCAGGGGATGATCGCCGCGCTCCACGCCGGTGCAGGGCCAGTCGAAGCGCGACGCGCCGGCGGGGACGGCCGTCTCTTCCGCGAATGCGGCCGACGGCACGCCGGGCGGAGTCGCTACGCTCAGGCGGATGGTGAGCGGCTCGCTCAGGCTGCTCGATATGGTGACGGGCAGGCGCGCGGGGACATCTTTGGTGAGGCGCATGATGGCGGGGGCGCTGGCGGTGAGGTTGTCGAGGCGCACGCGTCCACTCACCGCATCGGCGGCGACAAAGATGGCCCACAGGGCGAGGGTCACGATGCACGGGACTTCGGCGCCGGGGACGAAGCTCGCGGCGGTCGCCAGAGGCAGCGCCACTACGGCGGCTAAGAGGAGGAGTCGCTGGGAGGGAACGATCATGTGATTAGGCGGCTCCGTGGGGCAGGCAATAGCGGTCGCTGGGAGGGGACGATCATATGATCAGGCAGCTCCGTGGGGCAGGATGGCATCCTGCGCGCCGATTGGTAATCGGCGCCGGCGAGCGGGGCTCGCCTTTAAGGCCGGGCTTACGCCCGGCTGGACCGATTGCCAATCGGTCCGCAGGATGCCATCCTGCCCCACAAAAGCAAGCGGAGGCCTCATCGCGGCACCGGCACCTCGTGTAGAATGCGCTCCAGCACTTCGGAAATGCGCACGCCTTCCAGCTCCGATTCCGGGCGCAGCAGAATGCGGTGTTCCAGCACCGGAGAGGCCACCGCGCGGACATCGTCCGGGCTGACGAAATCGCGGCCCGCGAGCGCTGCCCACGCGCGCGCGGCGCGCAGCAGCGCCTGGCTGGCGCGCGGGCCGGCGCCCACCAGCACCGCATCGTCGCTGCGCGTGCGGCGCACCACCTGGACGGCATACTCCACCAGCTGATCGGTCACCAGGATCAGGCCCATGGCCTCGCGCAAGCCGTGCAGTTCCGCCTCGCTGAGGCATTGCGTCACTTCGCCGCGCTGCAATACCGCCTCGGGCGCGGTCTCATTGAGGCTGCGGCGGGCCAGCGAAAGCTCCTCCGCGCTCTGTGGCCAAGTCATCGGAATCTTCAGCATGAAGCGATCTTTCTGCGCTTCCGGCAGGGGATACGTGCCTTCCGATTCGATGGGATTCTGGGTGGCGAAGACGGTGAAATTGGGCGAAAGCTTGTGGCTCTCGCGGTCGATGGTGACGGTGCGCTCCTGCATCGCCTCGAGCAGCGCCGATTGCGTTTTCGCGGGCGCGCGGTTGATCTCATCGGCCAGCAGGAAAGTGGTAAAAAGCGGGCCTTTCACCAGGGTGAACTCGTTGCGCGCCAGGTTGAAGATCTGGGTGCCGGTGATGTCCGCCGGCATCAGGTCGGGCGTGAACTGAATGCGTTTGAACTCGCCGCCCAGGCAGGCGGCCAGAGTGCGCGCCAGCAGCGTCTTGCCCAATCCGGGGACGCCTTCTATCAGCGCGTGCTGATTGCACAGCACCACCACCAGCGAGTAGCGTATGGCGTCGTCCTGGCCGATGATCACTTTGCGGATGCCGGCGAGGACGTTTTCCGTGGCAGCTTGTAATTGGTCGAGGGTCAAAGCGGTCCTTTCGCATGCAAGACGGTCTGGATTTCGCGTACTGCGTCGAGGGGCTTTCGGCCGCGGTCGCGCAGGATGGCCTCGGCGCGCGCCCGTCTCTCGGGTGTAAGTTCGCGGCGGTGGCCGGCCAGCCACTCGTTCCAACACGCGGCCGCCAGGTCGGCCGGTTTGATGTAGCGGTGCAGCAGCGTGTAGAGTCCCGCCAGAGACGTGCGTCCGGCCAGCCTGGCGGGGCGCTGGGCATCGTCCGGCGGCGGAAAGTTGGCGGCGTTTTTCCAGATGAAGAGCGCGGCACAGAGCGCCAATCCCAGGGCCATGCCGGAGAGGCGGAAGCGGCGCGCCAGCCCCACCACGGTTCCCGATTCGGCGATGCCGAAGTGCTGCTCGTCGAAAATCACGCGGGCGTTGGTGCCGATGGCGGCGGAAATCAATCCCGCGCCATCCAGCTTGACGAGCGACCGGTTGCTGAAGCCGCGGCTGTCGGCGAAGAGTACGACGCTGCCCTTTTCGAAATCGCGCTCGATGGCCAGAATTTTGGGCCCGGCGCGGTCGAGCACGCGCCAATCGGGCGTCTCGGTGAAGTAGAGCCACTTCTGGTCCTTGTCGTAACCGAACTTGATGTGCCAGCGCTTGTCGATCTCGTCGACGTGCTCCGGTTTTTTGTTACCCTCCCATTGGAGCGCGGCCACCACGCGATTGCCGCGGCGGGCGAGGCGTTCGGCGGTGTCGAGGTAGGGCTGGGGCGCGCCGGCGAACTGGTCCGGGCTGAGCGCCACAAGGAAGATGGCGGCGTGGTCGTCTTCCAGATACTCCAGCGGAAAATAATTGCGCTCCACCCTCACGCCGGGAGTTCGCGAGAGGCTGTCGTAGAGCAGCTTCGCGCCCTCGGGACTGGCCTTCATGCTGGAGTAGTCCGGGTAAACGTCGCCGGTGGCGAAGCGGATGGAGAACGCGCGAATCAGGCCGTAAGTGAACAGCGCGGCCAGCAGCACGATCAGGAATCCGGCGCGGGCGCTGCTGGAGGGTGCGTTCATGCGGCCGCCCCTATGCGCGCGGCGAGCGCTTGCTTGATGCTTTCGATGCGTTGGCGGAACTCGCCCGCGTCATCGGCGGAAACGGCGTGCTGCCCGTACCAGGCGCGCTCGAAGGCGGCAACATTGGTGGCGAACAGTTGGCGCGGTTCGGTGAAGGCGCGGGCCTTGCGGCGCAGCTCAAGCTCGTATTCGCGATTGGTCTTACCGGAATCGATGGTGAGAAATTCGTGGCGGCCCAGCCAGGCGAGGTTGGCCAGGTAGTAAGCTCGCAGGGCCAGGCGGAAGTTCTGCTCCTGAAGCATGCGGGCGGCCAATTCGAGCCAGCTTTCCTCGGGGAGACGGTCGGCGGTAAGATCTTCCGCGTCCAGGCGGATGGCTTCGAGCGCGGGCGCCGCGGGCTGGGGGCGGGCACGCTGGAACCAGCGGCGCCGCCAGGCGATCCAGCCGGCCACGAAGAGCACCACGCCGATCAGAACGTAGAGGCTCCAGTGCAAGCCTTTGGTGGGAAGCGCGCCGGTGCCCGGAGCGCCCACCATTTGGAACAGCTTGCGCAGCCAATCGAAGAACGCGGAAATAGCATCGCCGATGGCGCGGAAGATGGACTTCAGGGAGTCGATCACGCGCTCGGTCACGCGCACCACCCAGGGAACGCCTTGCGGCGTGGGCGCGGCGGGCACGGGCAAACGCCAATCGTACTCGGACGATTGCATGGCGTGGCGCACCGCCTGCTCCAATTGCTGCGGCGGCACGGGCTGGGCAGCGGCGAAGGCGTGCATCGGCACCAGCACCAGCAGAATGGCCACCGCGCCGGTGAGCATGCGCAGTCCGGCGCGGATGTCTTCCCCGGTGGTGATGGATTCCCCGTGGAAGCTGCGCAGGCAATAGACAGTCTGGATGAAGGGGTCGAAGAGGATCCAGGAAATGGCCAGCGTGGACCACAAAAACAGCGGCGTAAAAATGTAGTACGGGCCGCTGCGGCTGAATTGCGATTCGTAGCCGGTGAGCATGCGGATGAGCTGCGGAAGCATCGCCAGGGTGAGCGCGAGGTTGGCGGTGAAGAGCAACCCAAGGAAGCCGATTACGGGCAGGATGAGCCAGCTCTGCTGCCGATGGAGGCCGGCCAGTTGGCGTGCGCGGGCGATGAGTTGTACGGGGTCGAGATCGGCGCGGTCGGCGAGGGCGGTGGCGCTGCGATAGAAGGCCACGGTCCACGCCAGGCCGAAGAGGGTCAACGCGGCGAGAGGCAGCACCACCAGCTTGGTGGCGCCGAGGAAAGCCTGGCCGGCGAACAGGTTCCAGGTGCGGCGCCAGGTCCACGGAGTGTCGGCGGAAGCGGTGAGCTGGCGGCGCAGGCGGCCGGCGAAGACCGCGCGCCAGCAATTCATCCACACCAGCAACAGCGCCAGCACGACGGCCTCGCGGCCGACGGTGGCATCGGAGGTACGCGGGTTGTTGACGTCGTTCCAGAAGAGCAGGAGGGCGAGTGCGAAGGGCGTCGCGCCCAGCAGGTGGCAGACGAGTGCGGTCCGAGGCGCGCGGCGGAGTACGTGGACGGCCTCTTCGAGCAGCGGGATCGCGCCGGGAGCTACTCGCATAGAAGATCACCACAGAGACACGGAGACACAGAGAAGAAAACAAGGTTGGCCATTGCGGGAATGGCGCCTCGTCTTCCCCTGGTTCGGACACAGAGGTGGCGGAGAACACAGAGGCGTCGGGACTCGCGCCGGCTCAAAGCTCGGGGCCAAGAGCTGACAGCCAAAAGCTGAGAGCTCTTAGGCTGTTGATTTCTGGTTGGCACCGGGCGTCCCATGTGGGGCAGGATGGTATCCTGCGGCCGATTGGCAATCGGCCTGCCGCTGCATCGATGGTGCGGACCCGGCGGGTTGCCAACCCGCCGCAGGCTGTCAACCTGCCCCACTTGGCTTCGCAAAGTTGCAGACTCCGTGGATTGCGCCGCAGGCTCGTCAGGGGTGCTGATAGGTGACAGCTGAGGGAGTTGCAAAATTGGAACAACCGCTGGCTTGCGCGCGCGGCTCGGAATGGCGCCTCTGTGTTTGCCAGAGCCTGCCGAGCCGCGACCGCGAGGGAGCGGTCGATCAGCCGAATATGGCAACTCCCTCCGCTGACAGCGCCTCACCTGTCCTGCCATGTAGGCTCCGGGCGCGACATGGATTCCAGAAACGCCTGCCCCACTCCGTAAAATACGAACCAGGCGAGCACGAACCCCGTGAGCGCCATGGCGGCGGGGAGGAAGCGGCGGACCGCGCGTCGCGTGGAGGGGCTCTCGCGCGCGGCGGCTTGCAGGCAGGTGGCGCACAGCAATTGCGACTGGTGCTCGGTGACGCACTCGCGGCAGAAAGACCGCACGCACTGGGGGCAGCGGCAGGACGCCTCGCGGTCCGGGTGATTCCAGCAGCGCTGTTGAAGGGCCGGGCTCATGCGAAGGTCAATCCTTTATGATATCCGGGTCGCGGCCGCGTAGAATGATGGCCACGCTGATGAAGGCCAGCAGCAGCCCCAGCCCATCGGTGGCCTGGTGGATCACCATCACCGGCCCCGGCAGACCGAGGCCGCCGCTTTTCACCGCGAAGGACTGGGTGGCATTGACGAACGAGTAGGTAAAAGTCTGCACGTAGAAAGTCACGCCGATCAGCACCAGGGCGGCGATGGCGACCCTCTGCATATCGCGAGTCAGGCTGCCGCGGGAGTGCTGGACGAGGACCGCGATGGCGCCGGCGAGCTGTGCCAGAGTCAGGCCCGTATTCACCTGGAACCAGAACATGTAAGTGGACCGAAGGGTGCCGAGGCCCACCAGCGAGCTCACGAACAGGCTGAGCACGAAAAGGTCGGCGGCCAGCGTGTGAGCGCGCGCGCCGGCGCGCGGCCGCGATTCGTCCGCAGGCGCCATGGCGGCCACCACCGGGCCGGCATTGCTACGTTCGGCCTCGGCCCAGCCGGCATCCACCACGCCCTGCACCTGCTCGATAAGCGGCTGCACCTGCCGCAGAAACCTGCGCGCCGTCCAGGTGCGGTAGAGCGACGGCAGATCGTCTTTGCTGACGGCCGTGTACAGCCGGCAGTGGCAGCCCCCGGCCAGCGAGACCGCGAACCATGCGGCCCCCATGGCGATCCCGCCAATACCCCAGGCCAGTTTTACGTTATCCGCCCAAAACGCCATCGAAACCGCCGGCAGCAGCCAGGCCAGCGCGACAAGCAGCATGAGCCGCGAGACATAAAATCGCGCGCCGGGGGCCACTACGATGGCTTGAATATCGCGCAGGTAGAAACGCTTGTACTCTTCGCGAAACCAGGCCGATTTCACCAGCAGGACGTGGTCCGAGCCCATCCATAGGCTAGCGCTCGATCCGATACCGCGGCGGCGGCCCGGCAGCCGGCGATATTTCTCCTCAGCGTCCGGCATTGACCCCCATCCGGAACTGTTCCCACCAGAATATGATGAGCCAGAGCCACGCGCCCGTCTGCGCCAGGCCAATGAGGCTCGCCACCACGAATCGCCAGCGGAGTTTGCGTACCAGGCTGAGCGGGTGCTTCCATGTCATGGCCGAAAACACCACCGTGCCGGGGCCGGTGACGATGGTGATCGGCCAGAAAAGCAGCGAAGCCAACGGCACCGCGAGCGCCATGGAATCGTAGAGAATGCGCGCGGGTTCCAGCGACGCGGCCTTGCTCTGGCCCTTGCCGCCGGCGACGCAGGCCGGGCACCAGACCTGGCCGCCGAATTCCACCGAGCACAGAGTACACACGAAGCGGCCGCATTGCTGGCAGGCCGCCACGGCGCGTTTGGAAGGATGGTCGAAGCAGGCGGCTTCGCCTTCGAGCGCGCTCTCCGCCAGCGCCGGCCCACTGGCTACGGCGAACAGCGCGGGGAAGACGCGCACGGTGTTACGCGAGCCGCAGGTGGTGCAGGCCGCCGCGCCGTCGGAAGCCAGTTCCCACAGAGGCAACGGGGAGTCGCAGCGGGCACAGGGCACGGGCATCGTGGATCAGACCTGTGGCGGCGCGTATGGGACGGCGGCGCTGTCCGCGTAGATCACTCGGGTGTCCACAATCATGTCGTGCATGGCGCGTTTCTCGGCGTCGAAACCAGCGATGATGTATCCGATAGTGAGGGTGATGGAGCTGAGCCACTTGGCGAAATAGCGGCCGATGGCGCGGCCCAGGCTGACCGGTCCGCCATTAGGCCGGACCACCTTCAGGCTGACCACCATCTTGCCCGGCGTAGCGCCTACGCGGCTGACGAAAAATCCTTCATACGATGCCCCGATGACCACGCCCACCAGCATGCTGAGCGCCAGGGTCCCCATCAGGGCGCCGAAAGCCGCCAACGCCTGATCGGGCGGCAGGTCCTGCCGCATGCCGGTAAACGGACGATAGGCATTGCCCATCAGCAGAAGGTTCACGGCGCTTCCCGCGACGCCCAAAATGATGCTATCGACCAGCCAGGCGACGAAGCGGATCCAGAATCCGGCATAGTGAAACAGGGGCCGAATGGGCATCACCCCTTCGCGCAGCTTTTGCACGTAACTGTTCTTGCAATTGGGGCAGATCAGGGTATCGCCGAAGCGGGCCAGTTGATCGAGTGGCGATGGCTGGCCGCACTGCGAACAGTAGCGAACATCCGGGTCGATTCCGGTGGCCATAGATTGTCCTTGGCCTACTGTAGCAGCTTCGGGCTTATGGTAGCAGCTAAATAGGCGTAGGATCCGTGTGCATCCGTGTCCCAATTCCAAGTTCGATTCATTTCATGCGAATGTCCTCTCGCGTGGAACGAATTGGCCACAGATGGACACGGATGCATACCGATCGGAAACGAACAACTTGCCGTCACCGGGCCGCATCAACGGGCCGTCCGTCTCCGAGCGTATAGATGTCCTGGCGTGAGTCGCTTAGTTCGTCTGCCCATTCCCGGGAGACACCATGGGACCAGGCGGCGCCGGCTTCGTCGTCGTCAGAAAACGGGAAGTTCCTCAGGTACGATCGAGACTTGCGCATTTCGAGCCTCCTTACTCGCATCGCAAGGCGGCCAGCGGATCGAGTGCCGTGGCCCGCCGCGCGGGGATGTAACATGCCAGCAGGGCAATGGCGCCCAGCAGCAGGGCTACCGCTCCGAGGGTGGCCGGATCGGCGGGGCGTACGCCATACAGCAGCGATGCCAGGAAGCGAGTGAGCGCCAGCGCGGCGGCCAATCCCCCAGCCAGTCCGATCAGCGCCGGCCGCATCCCCTGCCGGAGCACGAGGCCGACGATCTCTCCGCGCGGCGCTCCCAGGGTGGTGCGGATGCCCAGTTCGCGGGTCCTGCGGTTCACGGAATACGACATCACGCCGTAGATTCCCACCGCGGCCAGCAGCAGCGCGGTGGCCGCGAAGATCACCAGCACCAGCATGGTGAAGCGGCGTTCGGCCAACGACTCCGAAACGATCTGCTCCATGGTGCGAACCGCGTAGACCGGCTGATCGAGCGTGGGGCCGGCAACCTGGGCGCGCACGGAGGGCACCAGGCTCAAAGGCTCGGGCGTACTGCGCAGCATGAGCGTCACTCCAGCGATCGCTTGCGACATGTATTTGTCCGGTACCTGCGCGAAGGGGAAATAGAGCTGGTCGCGGATCTTTGCCGTATCGTCGGAATCGAGGCCCCAGGTCTTTACGTGTCCCACCACGCCGGCGATCTCCACGGGACCGAACCCGACCAGGCTAATCTGCCTGCCGACCGGGTCCTGCCCGGGAAAGACATGTTTTGCCATGACGTCGTCGATTACCACCGCTGGCGCGGCCCCGGGAGCGTCCCGTTCGGTGAAAAACCGTCCGCGCAGCAAAGGGATGTGCATCACACGGGGGTAATCGGGGGTGACGACGGAGAACATTGCCGATGTCACCCGATCCTGGGGAGGCTGCGGTCCGGCACCCAACCAAAACGAGTCCTCGCTGTCGCCATCCCCGAGGGGGACCTGGGACGTGAAAGCCGCCGCCTGGACGCCGGGAATGGCCGCCACTCGTGTGAGCATTTGGCGGAAGGCGAGTTGGATGGCGGGACCGCTCGAGACCGCGTTCGGCGACAGCGCCACCTGCATGGTGAGGACGTTGCGGGTGTCGAATCCCGGATCGACCCGGAACAGCCGCCAGATGCTTTGCAGCATGAGACCCGCGCCCGACAGCAGGACCACCGCCAGTCCGACTTCCACGGCCACGAAGACGCCTTCGGCGCGGTGACGCCCGCCCCCGGCGCCGCGCGTGCCTTCCTTCAGGGAGTCCTGCGGGTTCGCATTGGCGCTATGGAAAGCCGGAGCCAGGCCGAACAAGACGGCCGTTACCACCGAGCCGGCCAGCGTGAACAGCAGAACCAGCGAATCGATTCCGATCTGCTCGGAGCGCGGCAGGCTGTACGGTGCCGCGCTCAACACCAGGCTGGTGCCCCAGTGGGCCAACAGCAGGCCGATGGCGGCGCCGCCCAACGACAGCAGAAGACTCTCGGTCAACAATTGACGCACTACGCGTCCGCGTGCGGCGCCCAGCGCGATCCTTATGGCGAACTCGCGCCGACGCGCAGTGGAGCGCGCCAGCAGCAGATTCGCCACGTTGGCACAGGCGATGATTAGCACGAAACCGACGGAGCCCACCAGCAGCAGCAGCGTGGGGCGAATGGATCCCACTACGTCGTCCATCATGCGGACCAGGCGTACCCCGTGCCCCGCATTCGTCGCCGGGTACTGGCGGGCCAACTGGTTGGCGATGGAAGCCATTTCCGCCTGCGCTGCTTCGATTGTGACGCCCGGTTTAAGGCGGCCGACGGCCCGGATCCCCGGGTGCGAGTCACGGGTACGCAGTTCGACGGAGGAGTACTGCTCGATTGGCAGGTAGACCTTGGCGTCCCCGTTGAATCGAAAGCCCCTGGGCAGGACGCCCACCACGGTGCAACTGGCGGCATTCAGGGTCAGGGCCTTGCCCAGGATATTGTGATCGGCTGCCAACCGCTGTTGCCAGAACCCGTAGCCCAGAATGATGCTACAGGGGGCGCCCTGGCGATCCTCCTGCGGCAGAAAAGTGCGTCCCAGCAGCGGAGTGACGCCCAGGATCGGAAAGAAGCTGGCCGAGACGTATTGGCCGCGCACCTGCTCGGGTTCGCCGGTTCCCGTGAAGTTGAAATCGTCGGTGCGCGCGGCGCCCAAATCGATGAAAGACCGGTTGTCGCGGCGCCAGTCCAGGTAATTCGGGTAGGAGATGGAGAGCTGGCGAAACTCCGGGGAGCTCTCGAAAACCACCAGCAGACGGGCGGGATCGGAAAACGGTAACGGGTGCAAAAGGATGCCGCTCACCACGCTGAAGATGGCGGTATTGGCTCCGATTCCGAGGGCCAGCGCCAGCACGGCAACGGCCGTGAAGCCGGGATTCTTGCGCAGCGTGCGGAATCCGTAGCGCAAGTCTTGGCCGAGACCGGACAGGATTCCACCTTTGCTGCGGGCGCCCAAAACGATGGGTTCCGGGGCATCCGCCCGCTCCACGGCGCGCAGTTCTTTGGCCAGCAGCTCATGGCCGCCGAGTTCCTCGATCGTGATGCGGCGAGCCTCCGCGTCGGGAACCCCACCGTTGCGAAGTTCGCGGTAGCGATCCTCGGCGTGCTGCGCCAGTTCCTCGACGATTTCGGCCTCGCGGACGGGGGCGAGTTTCAGGTCCGCCAGTTGCGGACGAATCTGCTTTTTCCAGTCAGGCATTTTCTGCTCCGGTGATGAGATTTATGGCCTCGACGAACGTCTGCCAGCCTTGCCGCTGGGAAGCCAGCACCTTCCGTCCCTGGGTGGTCAGTTGGTAATAGCGCCGCCGGCGCTGGCCGCTTTTTTCCACCCAGCGGCCTGCAATCCAGTCGCGTTTCTCCAGCCGATAGAGCAGGGGGTAGAGCGAGGCGGCATGAAAACGGAGGGCGCCGCGAGAGCGCTGCTCGATCAGTTTGCTGATTTCGTAGCCGTGGCGCGGCGTGGCATCGAGCAGGGACAGGATGAGCAGTTCGGCGCTGCCTTTTTTCCATTCGCGATCAATAGAGCGTTCTTCCATATATTGCGCTACCACATATTACGACAGTCCGGGGCGGAAGTTCCAGCGAAATTTCGTTTGCGGCCGGCCGGGCGCAGAAGTAGGAACGATCGTCGTAAGAGGACGTACGCGACAACAGCTCTCCATCGCGGCGTGGTCGTTTCGAAGTTCTGAATCCGTGGTTTCACACCGATAGATATCCCGCAGCGGCATAGCGTCCGGCGTTTTCCTCCACCTTCGTGTCGCACCCCGCCCGGCCGGATGGCAGCAATCGTGCGCAAAAACGGCGAGAATGAACGTAACGGGCTGTCAACCAGCGAGTTGCAGGCCGGGAGATCGGGCGAAATGGGGACAACGCGGATGATGGCGCGATGGTGAGTTGGACGAAGCTCCGCCCGTGGCTTTACCTGGTGCTGCTCGCGGCGGTCAACGCCTCCATCTGCCGCGAGGCCTTCTTTACGGAGTTCACCGGGCATTTTCAATCCATGCACGGCATCTGGCTGGCGATGGCGCGCCTGGGCGGTTCCGGCTGGCTGCACCCGCGCTGGTGGCCTTACGGGGGCGGCGGTGCGCCGGCCGAATATCTGTACGCCCCCTCCATTCCCGCAGCCACCTCTGCCCTTGCTCACCTGCTGGGTATTTCGCTTCCGATGGCGCTCCACGCGCTCACCGGCCTGGTGTATTGCCTCGGACCGGTCCTGCTCTACGTGGTCAGTTGGCGGCTTTTCGGTGCGCCGGGTTACAGCTTCGCCGCCGCGCTGGCCTATTCGCTGCTCTCGCCCTCGCAACTCCTGGTTCCGGACGCCGCCGGGTTCCACGCCGCGGCGGCGCTGGGTGCGCGGCGCCTGTACCTGCTTTTCGATTGGGACGAGCTGCCGCACATGACCAGCCTGGCGCTGCTCCCCGTAGCCGTATTCTTTCTGGCGCGCTCGCTGGAGCGCCGCCGCTCGCTCGATACCCTGCTGACTGCGCTGCTCATGGCCGCGATGATGCTCGCCAACATGTTCGGGCTGGTTCTGGTGGCCATGGTGGCGCTCACCGTTCCGCTGGCTCTCGAGCGGCGCTTCCATCCGGCGGCGATGGTGCGCTCGGGGCTGATCGCCGTGGCCGCCTATCTGGCCGTCTGTCCGTGGCTGCCGCCTTCGCTGCTGTTCACGATTCGCCGTGACGCAATGCTGGACGGCGAAGCGGACACCCTGCCTCACGCCTTGGCCGCGTTCCTGATAATCGCGGCGGTGTCGGCCATAGTCTGGCTCCTGGCCTCGCGCGGCGGCGCGCAATGGCCGTTGCGATGGCTGCTGCTGTTCGCGTGCCCCGCGGTGCTCATCCCCACGCTGGCCCAATATTGGGGGCCGCATTTCGTTCCCCAGCCCGGCCGATACAAGTGCGAACTGGAATTGGTGTTCGCCTGGCTGGGCGTGTTCGCGCTCCGGCCCCTCATCGAGCGCTTCCCGCCGAGTGCCCGGATGGCGTTGGCCGCGATTCTCGCCGCCGCCGCAGTGTGGCAGGCGGTCTCGTACCGCCGGATCGCGGTGCCGATGTTGCACCCCATCGACGTGGCCCGGAGCATCGAATACCGGTCGGCCAAATGGGTGGAAGCGAATCTGCCGGGTGAGCGCGTGATGATGGGCGGGTCGATGGGGTTCTGGCTGGACACTTTCACGAGTCAGCCGCAAGTGACGGCGCCCTATTCCACCGCCCTGAACTGGATGGGGCAAGTGGCAACCTTCACTTTCTATTCGGACCAGAACGCGGGCGATCGGGGCGCGGAATTCTCGCTGCTCTGGCTCCAGGCGCTGGGCGCGCAGGCCATTGCTATCCCCGGTCCGCGCAGTCCGGACGCCTGGAAAGGCTTCGTTCATCCGCGCAAGTTCGACGGCGTGCTGCCGGTGCTTTGGAGCGAGGACGATACCACTATCTACCGCGTCCCGCAGGTCTCCGAGTCGCTGGCCCATGCCATGCGGAAGACTCAACTTGTCCGGCACCCGCCGGTCCATGGACTGGACGTAGCCGAGGTGCGCACCTATGTCGCGGCGCTGGAAGATCCTGGCGTGCCGCCTGCTAGCCTGCGGTGGCAAGGCCCCAATCGGGCCGTGGTGCGGGCGCGATTGGAGCCCGCGGAGGTGATCTCCACCCAGATCAGCTACCACCCCGGCTGGCACGCGCGCACCGGGGGCGAGTCGCTGCCCGTTTTTGCCGATGGCCTGGGATTCATGGCGATCGATCCGAAATGCTCGGGGGACTGCGAGGTCACACTGGAGTTCGATGGCGGGGTGGAGGCCAAGTTATGCCGGGCCGCCAGCGCCGCGGTCCTGCTGGCGGCGCTGGCGGCGGCTGCCGTTCGAGCACGCAAGCGAGTGGCACGATCAATCCTTCCGGGCTAGGCCCAATCTTCGCCATATCCCAAATCGGTGCTCGTCCCGGGCAGCCCGGCGGCGCCGTTTCAAGAGTCTGGAATTCCGTCCGGCGGAGCCCATCGCGCGTCGCAGTCCGCAGCCGAGTCCAGTACCCATAAAACCAGTACTGAACCGCGCCAAAGCTCTTTAAGGAATCGCCAAACCCGGCTAAGATCACTTAATGCAGTTGAAGGAACAAGACGTCAAAACATTCGAGAGCTACAAGAAGGCCATGAGAGCGGCCGCCAGCCAGATCAAGGACGGCACCAAGTTTTGCATCTTTAACGAAGTACAGATTCCGGACGCCACCGGCAAGGTGCGCATATTGAAACCGTTTCTGGTGGTTGGCAGCGGACAGATGGTGGTCAAGCCGCTGCTAGCCCATCTGAAGGGCGCCAAGAAGCCGTTATGCGAGGGCACTTGTTCTCTGGAAGAGGGCAAGGTCGCTCTGAAGGGTCAGCAGGTGCCGTTCGGGGCACTGCGGGCGCAGGCCTTGCTCTTCAAGGACATCCTCGGCAAGCCGGTGACCATCCCGGCGGGCGCCAAGCACGAAGACGAGGAGGAGGAGCTGGAGGTAGAGGGGAAGGCTCCGTCCGCGGTCGCGGCGATACCCGCTCCGCCGCCGATGCCGCCCACCCCTTTGGTTCCGAAGCCTCCGGTCACGAATATCGCGGCGTCGACCCTCAAAATACCCGTTCCGCCGCCGCCGATGCCGGCCGGCCCGCCGATTCCGAAGCCTCCGGTGACGAATCTCGCGGGTTCGACGCTCAAGCAGCCGCTTCCGCCCGCACCGCCTAAACCGCCTCTGCCGGGCGCCAAGACGGCTCCTCCAGCTCCGCCAACGGGCCGCGAGCCTCATCCGGTGAGGCTGGCCAAGGCATCGACCGCCTGGCATGGGACGCGCAGCATCGTGGACAGCCAGTGCAAGGAACTCAAGGCGGCGATCCGCGCCCACTACGGCAACACGCACCCGGCGGCGCTGCGGGAGATCGAGAACAACATGCACAAGATCGACGCCATCGTGGACCGGCTGGACCATAAACTGGCCGATTCGCTGCAGAAGGCCAGCTCGGCGGCCAACGAGGCTGCGCGGGTAGCTGAGTTGCGCATCGCGCGGGGGATTCTGAACGAATATATCCGCTACGTCAACGCCGAGCCGTTGATCGCTCATATGGACCATAATCCGTTCGGGGTGAAGTGCAATCTGCGGCAGGTACTGGCATCGAGCCTGAACCAGATGACGCAAAGCCTGATCGCGTAGGGGCGCGAAAGGGTCGCGTCAAAACAGGGGAAAAGTTTCGCAGCTTCGTCGCTGGGGAGCGAGGAGGCGCGAAAGAATAGGGGAAAAGTTTCGTAGCTTCATCGCTTGGGGAGCGAGGAGGCGCGAAAAACGGGGATAGGGTTTCGTAGCTTCATCGCTTGGGGAGCGGCGAGGCGCGAAAAACGGGGATAGGGTTTCGTGGCTCATCGTGTAGGCGCGCGAGGAGCCGCGACTAAAGATAGGGGGATGACGGGTGGCATCGGATAAAGATTCCTGGATTAGTAGTGCTTTGGGCGTCGATGTGGGCAGCATCGTTTCGGACGCCGAGTCGGTGGCTCAAACGGCGTCGAACGTCGCGGCCACGGCAGTAAATGACGTGCAGACGGCGGCGAGCTCGGCCGTCGATACGGTTACGGCGGTCGCGTCGTCGGCTGCGGCGGACGTGGAGTCCACCGTGAGCGCGGCGGCGGAAACCGTCAGAACGGCGGCGAGCTCCGCCGTCGATACGGCGACGACGGTAGCGTCATCGGCCGCGGCGGAGGTGAAATCCACCGTGACTGCGGCGGCGAAAACAGCCGGCAAGGCGGCGCGCTCCGCCGTCGATACGGCGACGGCGGTGGCGTCATCGGCCGCGGCAGACGTGGAGTCCACCGTGACGGCCGCGGC
>CAZARO010000009.1:0-17695 GCA_964487165.1 uncultured Solibacteraceae bacterium
GCCCGCGCCACCAAGATGTGTCGATCCGCCTGGTGGGGTGGGCTTCAGCCCGCCGCGGACTTCAGTCCGCTTGCGACCGGGTTTGCAGGCCGAAGCCCGCAGCAGACTTGAAGTCTGCCCCACAACCCCCGCCCTTACCGCTGAATGGGAATCGTTACCGACCCGGCCGCGCCCAGCTCCGCATCGTAGACGATCACGCGGACTTTGCGGATGGCCGGCTCGATGGGGACCGCATATCGGAGTCCCGCCTCACCGTGCGTGGCCGCCTCGAACTCTTCCGGCGTCAGGCTGTCCACCATCGGGAGCGCGGGCTGTTTCATCGCTTCGTCGTAGGCGGCAAACATCACGAAGACACTCCGGCTGTCGCGATCGGGCGTGGGGCGCGGCAGCAGGTCCACCGGGTCGACGTGGATTTCGAAACGCATATTCTTCGCGGTGACGGGGTCGCGCGAGATGTTCGCCCGTAGCGCGATATCGGTGGCGTCGAGCGGGCTAGCGGCGGTGCGTTCCGCGAGATTGCCCGGCGCGGCCGAGGGCAACGCGTAGAACTCGGCCGCCGTTTGTAAGTGCACGTCCTTGCGCCCGCAGACTACCCGGATCTTATGATGCTTCCCGTCGGAACTTACCGACGGCGAGTAATAAGCGATCTCGTAATTCGCCCGTGAATCGGCAATTGCTTGTTGGATGGCATCGGCCGCACGGTCGCTTGAAGACTCGCGCCCGCCGGTAACGCCAGTAAGTGTGGCGAAGACTTGCGCCCGGTCGGGATCTGTCGCCGCCCCGGCAGCCTCCTGCTCCACGGCGTACACCGCGATCTGCGCCTGCGCCAGGTCCTGGCAAAGCCCCTGTAGCGGTTTCGTGAAATCCAGCCGCATTTGCGCCGCAATGGAATATCCGGTGAGTGGAATGCCGCGCGTCAGCCAGACAAGATTCTTACGCCCCGAGATTTGCGCCATTTGCGAGCCCAGGTCCCGCACCGCATTGACGGTAAGCTCGAAACGGACTTTGATTTCATTGTTATCGGCAGGTTGTAAGTGGACCAAGTCTTTTAGCGCTGCCTGCAGGGCAGGAGTAGTATCCCGCGTCCACGGGTCGGCGGCCGGTGCTCCGTCAGTCGAAGACTTAGGCAGGGGATGGATAGGATACAGCTCGCCGCGGGCGGTTAGCATATATAAGTACAACCCGTCGCTCGATTCCAGATGCTTCAAGGCATTGGCGACTTCGCCGCTCACGATCGAGCTATTCGTGACCGGCTGGTTGAGCAGGTCGATCAGAATCACGGTGACGGGGTGTCCGGCGACGGCGCGGTTGGAATATTCATTGGCAGGCGGCTTCGAGAGGAGCGGCCGGTCCCCGGTGAAATGAAGAAAGACGATATCGCGGGGCTTCCCGTCCTCAAAGAGCTGGAAATCCGCGGCGTTTAGTCCGGTCACCGGCTGCCCTTGCGTATCCAGCGCCGCCACGTTCAGTTTGCTGAGTCTGGTAAGTGGGCCGCGCGTTCCCTTTTCCGCCGGCAAAACAACCGCCGCCAGCAGCAGGCCGCCTAATAACAGGAATAGGATCCTCACGTTCTACCTGCTTTCATTTAGTGGCGCCTCCACCGTGATCCAATTCATCTGGTAGCCGGGGCGCACGATATGGCGGCTGGCCTTCGTGGTGAATACCAGTTCCGCCACCAGGGACGGCTGGCCCAGGGGCGGCAGGCTGATACCCGATCCGGCCACCCAGCTAAGCCTGGCGAACACCGGCGCCACCGCCCCGTGAAGGGTGATTTTTTCGAGCACCACGGAAATAGTGAACCGCTGCGGCGGGACAAGCGAGTGCTGCATCCGCACAATTCGCCCTTCTACCGCGGCGCCGGCCGGAATCAGGACCCCTTTTGCGGTGCGCACCGGCTCGCGAAGCGTGGCCGTGAAGACATCGCCGGCGGCCGCGGTATCGGTGTCGATGGGCGACGTCAACGCTAGGGGCAGCCTGAGACCTTCAGGGAGGGGTTCGCCGGGGGCTGCAGCCGCCGGGACATCGGCGGGCGGCGCCGCATCGCCGAACCGGATGGTCGATTCGCCCCGGTACTGGCGGCAGCCGGAGTACACCGCGGTGCTGCGCGCTTCGATTCCGTCCATCCTCACCATGCGCATGGAACTGCGGATGGGCAGCAGGAAATCTCCGGCTCCCACTTTCACCGCTTGGTAGTCGATGGTGGTGACCACCTGGCAACTCCCGGCTTCCGGCGGCATGTCGTTGGCGTCGAGCAGCAGCCGCCGGATCTCCAGCGAATCCGCGTCGATCCAAAAGACGCCGTTGTACGCCGTGGGAACCCAACTCGGGCCAGCCTTGAAGCGATAGTGGCTGGACCCGAGCGGCACCTCGTAGGCGTAGGCGGCCGACTTATTGCCGCCAACGGTCTCTTCGCCGCGATAGCGATAAGTGGCGTTCTGGAGGATATCTCCCAGGAACGTGCCCATGATTCCGGTTTCATAGGCTCCGCCGCCCGTCAGCTCAAAGACACTGCGCGAGCCGAACTGGCCGGCGCCGGCCCAGGTGCCGATCTCCGTTCCCTCGGAGACCTTGAGCTCCAGCCGCAGCCGGTCCGTCGACTGCAGCTCCAGATCGCGCGGATTCTGTTGGTCGAACGCGGCAATTTCCGCGCAGGAGGGCGGTGCGGCCGGCTGTATGACGCGCTGCGGGTATTTGAAATTCTGGCGGTCAATGGTCTGCACGCAGACGTAGTCCGGCAGGCGCTTGGCCCTCGCCATTGCGAGGTCTCGCGCTTTCGTCAGCAACTCCGTAGGATCGGAGGGCTGCTGCGCGAACAGGGCGGTCAGCGCGGCAAACCAACAGAGCTTCCGCATCCTGACTCCTTTCCTGTTTCGGTTCCATTGTAAATCGAATCCATAATTTGAGATGCTGTTATCTTTTTAATCTGAGTGGCTAAAGAGAGCCACCGGGGTCCGGGGGGGAAGGGATTTAGCAAAATTCGAAGAACCGCTTGCTAGCGCGCGGCTCGGAATAGCGCCTCTGTGTTTGCCAGAGCCTACCGAGCCGCGACCGCGAGGGAGCGGTCAATCAGCCGAATACTGCAACTCCTTATTCAGTCTGCCCCAACGCAGCCGAGTACGGTATACTCATCCCAAATCATGTCTCTCGCGGCCGGGACTCGCCTGGGTCCTTACGAAATCACCGCGCCGATCGGCGCGGGCGGAATGGGTGAGGTGTACCGCGCTCACGATTCCCGCCTGCACCGCGATGTGGCCATCAAGACGCTGCCTCCCGCTTTCGCCGCCGACGCCAACCGCCTGGCCCGCTTCCAACGCGAAGCCCAGGCCCTGGCGGCGTTGAGCCATCCCAACATTGCGGCCATTTACGGCCTGGAAGAATCCGGCGGCGTGAACGCGCTGGTGATGGAACTGGTCGACGGAGTTACCCTCGCCGAACGCATCGCCGCCGGCCCCATTCCGCTGGCCGAAGCGCTCGCCATCGCCCGCCAGATCGGCGCCGCGCTCGAAGCGGCGCACGAAAAGGGCATCGTTCACCGCGACCTGAAACCGGCCAACATCAAGCTCACCGGCGAAGGCCAGGTCAAGGTCCTCGATTTTGGACTCGCCAAGGCCTTGGATACCGAAACCACTTCGTCCTCCGGCGTCACGCCCGCCAATTCTCCCACCCTCACGCTGGATGCCACGCGCGCCGGCGTCGTGCTGGGCACGGCCGCCTATATGAGCCCGGAGCAGGCGCGCGGCAAGGCCGTCGACCGGCGGGCCGATATCTGGGCCTTCGGCGTGGTCTTTTTCGAAATGCTGACGGGCCACTCCACCTTCGAGGGCGAGACCGTGTCCGACACGCTGGCCGGCGTGCTGCGCGCCGATATCGACTGGAAATACCTGCCAGCCGATACGCCGCCTGCCGTGCAACGCCTGCTGGAGCGCTGTCTGCAGCGCGATCCCAAGCGCCGCCTGCGCGACATGGGCGATGCCTGGATCGAAATCGACTCGCCCGCGGCGCCCGCCGCTCCGGCGCCGTCCGCGCCCGCGCCCTCCGCCGAACCGCAACGCCTGCCGTGGATCGCCTGCGGCGCCGCCACGCTGGTCGCCGCCGCCGCCATCGCCTGGGCCCTGTTCCATAAGCCCGCCGCCACGCCGCGGCCCGTGGTGCGCTGGTCTTATTCGCAGGAGAGACCAATCGTCGCGCTCTCGCTGTCACACGATGGTTCCCGCCTGGTCTACATGGAGATCGGGAACTCCTACACGCTGGCGCTGCGCACCATGGATCAGCTCGATCCCAAGCCGATTCCCGACCTCACCGGCGCCGCCTTGCCGGTGTTTTCTCCCGACGGCCAGTGGATCGCGTTCATCTCCATTGCCACCCCCGCCAAGCTGCAAAAGATGCCCGTCACCGGCGGAACGCCCATCACCCTGTGCGACTATACCGGAGAGGGCCTCGGTGTCTCATGGGGTGACGATGGCAACATAGTTTTTAATGGTCCCAAGGGCCTCATGCGCGTGTCCTCCTCCGGAGGCACTCCCCAGCAGATCACCACCGTGGATTCCAAGAAGAATGAAGCCAGCCACGGCTGGCCCTATGTTCTGCCGGGCAGCCACGCCGTGCTCTTCACCATCAAGAGCGGCTCTTCATCTCAGGTGGCGGTGGCCGATTTGGAAAAACATGTTACCCGCGTGCTGGTGCAGAACGGCTCCACCGCGCGCTATGCCGCCTCCGGCCATCTCATCTACTACCGTACGGGAACTCTGTTCGCCGCGCCCTTCAATGCTTCCCGGTTGGAAGTCACCGGACCCGAGGCGCCGGTGGTGGAGCGCGTGGCCGTCATCAACCAGGACGGCGCGGACTATACCTTTTCCGATGGCGGCATGCTGGCATATATACAGGGCTCCGGCGATGCTACCGGAGGGAAAACCATGCTCAACTGGGCCGATCGCAAAGGAGTGCTGCAACCTCTCAGCGATCCCAAACAATGGGGTACCGGCCGCCTTTCTCCGGACATGACCCACGTGGCCAACGGCATTCGCTTGGGCGATAGCGAAGATATCTGGACTTACGACCTGGTGCGGCGCACCCCCTTGCGGCTCACCTTCGAAGGCAAGAACTCGAACCCCATCTGGTCGCCCGATGGACGCTGGATCACTTTCGTGCACGCCGGCGAGGGAAAGACGGCCTTGTACCGGGTAGCGGCCGATGCCAGCGGCAAGCCCGAGCTTCTGATCGAAACCGAGCCCAGTGCGATACCGAATTCCTGGGCTCCCGACGGCAAGACTCTGGTTTTCACGCAAAGCGGCGCCGATAAGCACACTCACCTCTGGTCCTTCACCGTTGCCGGCGGCAAGGCAGTTCGCCTGCATGAGGGTGACGCTCCTGAGTTGAATGGCGAAGTCTCTCCCGACGGCCATTGGCTGGCGTACGAATCCATCGAGTCGGGCACTGACGAAATCTACGTGCAACCGTTCCCCGGTCCCGGACCTAAGACGCGCATTTCCACCCAGGGCGGATCGGTCCCGCGGTGGGCGCATGGCGGCAGGGAACTCTTCTTTTGGAATTTCAGCATCGACCGCGAATTATTCGCCGTCGACGTGCAGCCCGCGGCGGTCTTCCGCGCCGGGCTTCCGCAATCGTTATTTAAAGCTCCTGCCGGAACCACCTGGGACGTCGCCGCCGACGGCAAACGCTTCCTGGTGGAAACGCCGTCCACAGGCGCCGGCGGAAGGCGGATGGAAGTGGTGGTCAACTGGTTTGACGAGCTCGCCCGCCGCGTTCCGGTGAAGAAATAAGCTGACCGATGGCGCGCAGTGCGTCTCACGGTGGCTGCCTTGTGACTGAGCTGTCGCTGCGGGCGTCCAGCGCATTGCCCTCGACTTGCTCCGGCGACATATAGGCCACGGTGCCCAGAATCTGTCCCGTGACGGTGAGGCGGCGGTGACCGTCACCTCCACGGGGCGCGAATTGTCGCGGACGAATTTGGCCAGGCCGAAGTGGCCAAACTCCAGTCAAGGGCGAAGCCGTTGCTTAACTCACCGCCCGGCGCGCAGATTGCATCCGATCTGCGCCAATACCGCGGTGGTCCAGGATTTTTGCGACAGGCGGCCCACGATGGACTTCCTGGTTTCGCCGGTCACGCGCGTGCCCGTCTGGCCGCCATGGTGCGCGCTCGCAAAGTGCAGAATCACGCGTTCGCCGCCGGCGCCCACTACGGCGCTCAGGTGCCGCTTCTTGCTGGCCTCGATCTCGTGGCCGGTACTGGTGTGGATGGTGAAATCGAGATTCGTGAACGCCTTGACGGCCGCTTGCCTGACGACATCCTCGGAGGCCGGGTAAAAGCGTTCCTGCACGCCGTTGGGGCCGCCGGCGCGGGACTCGGCGTCCTGGCATCCGGCCAGGGGAGCCGGCTCCGGCTCAGCTTGCTCCGCGGAAGGCGCGGAGGGCGGGGAAGAGGCTGGAGCGGATTGCGGCACGGGCTGCGCGGGTGGCGGAGGCAGTGCCTGGGCGGGCGCGGGCGGAGTCGCGACAACCGGCGGAGGAGCTACCGCGGGCGGCGCTGCAGTGGGTGGATTGGGCGGCGGCGTGGGTTCGACGGCCCCGACGGGCGCCGGTGCGGCCGGCGCTGGCGCCGCGGGTGCCGCGGGCGGTCCCAGGAGCGCCTGCTTCTTGGCGTCGTACTCCTCTTTGGTGAAGACCCCGGACTTGTACGCTTCGTCGAGCGCCTGGAGCTGCGCCGCCTTGTTGTCTTTGTGGCAGGCCGCCGCCATGGCCAGCACCATTGCCGTCAGCGCGATCTGCGCGGCGTGTTTCATAAGCTATTTCTTCACCTGCTGGAGTTGCGTCCAATTCTGCGTATTCCCGGGAACGCTGTTGGGGTCGAACCCCGCCTGGTCGCTCAACAGGTACACGCCCTGACTGCTCACCCAGGCGTGCCCGTACTTGCTGTCGAGGTCGACAGTCTCGCCGGTGGTGGGATTCTGATAAGTCTCGACACCGCGTATGTACTGGGTGAAATTCGTGCTGTTGGAATCCTCGGCCTTTTGCTGGTACTCGAACGCCTGGCGCTGAATATTGCGGGTATCCTCGGCGCTCTTCGCCACGATGGCGGAGCGGTCGCGGATGCCTTTGAGCTCGATCTGCTGCATGGCCAGCGCGTTTTTCGTGATCCTCGCCTGCCACTCGGGGCTGGTGCGGTAAGTGGAAGCAATCAGCTCGAAAAGCTTTTCGGAACCGTCGAGTTCTCCCAACGGCGCCCGTTGCGCGCCCGTATAGGCCACGCAGTCGTAGGTCCAGCGCTGCAGCGGGCCGAATGTCCCGGTAGTGACCGTCGCCGCCAGAATCCACTCCTCCATGGGCTTGCCGTCGACGCTGTATTTCACGCGCGCCTTGATGGCATCATACTTCACTTGTTGTTGGAGCTTGAAGCGGCGCGCCGCCTCCTCAGTCTGCTGCGCCTGCTGGCGCAGGTCTTCCATGAGTTTGGGCGCGGGTTCGAAGCCTGCCAGTTGCGCGCCGGGGCGGAGCTTCGCCAGGTTGCGGCGCAGATACTCCTCGGCGCCCATGGGCGGCATCACGTCGCAGGCGTGCGTTCCCATTTTCGCCCTCTGCGCGAAAGATGCCTGCAAGGGCCGGGGATCATCCGCCCAGGCCCACTTGTAGACCGGAAAACGTTCGAAAGCGCGGCCATCGGGACCGGTCACCAGTAACCGCGTCTGCACGCCGTTGCATTTGTCCTTTATGTTCCAGGTTGTCGCGCCCTGGGATTGCCAATCTTCGGGGATGAGCAGGCTGGCCGACGCGATGGGGCGTTCGAAGCCTTGCGCATCGACGATCTGGGCCACTTTCATGCGGTACAAATGGCCCTGCGGGGCAGGGGAGGCGGCGGGGCTGGAGTGGGCCTCGGCGGCCGGCGGCGGTCCGGCACTCGATGGTGGCGAACTTGGGGACGGCACACCGGAGGATGGCGCAGTCGGGGACGGCGCACCCGAGGACGCCGGACTCAGCGACAGGAGGGCCGCTTTCTTGGCCGCATACTCGTCTTTCGACAGCAGGCCCGCCTGCATGGCGCGATCCAGCGCGGCGAACTGGGCGGTCCGCGTCTGGACTGCGGTGATCCTGGCGGTGTATTCGTCTTTGGTCAGGACACCGGAACGGTAGGCGCTTTCAATCGCCGTCTGTTCGGGGGAGTCGCCGCGCCGGGAACACGCCGTGCCGAAAATGGACAGCAGCGCCGCCGCAATCGCGCAGGTACCCGGGTTCATCCCATCTATGCTACCGCACTGGTTCCAGGATGATTCCATCCAGGAGACTCATCTCTTTGTCCGAGAAGCTGCTAGAAGCCTTCTTGTACGTGGGGATCACTTCTTCGGCGCGTTCAGCCGCAGCAGGCCGGCGCAGGTCTTCCGGCGGGGCCTTGGAGATCGCCGTACGCGGCTTTGCGCACGGTGGGTACAATTCAACACCAATTAGACAGGCCTGCGGCCCCCGCCACCGGTGCCCTACTCCCGCAAACCGGCGAAAGTCGCGCTAGCGTTTCAGGAGAGTTGCCCGTCCGCCGCCCGCACCGCCAGGCCGCGGGCGACTGAGGTGAACTCGTTGCCGGTGCGAATACGGCCAGCCCCGAAGCGCGATTCGAAGATCCGCCGCACGGCCGGCACGAACGATGAGCCGCCGGTGAGAAACACCATATCCACATCGCCCCGTGCGACTCCCGACGCGGCGATGAGCGCGTCGACCGAGGCCTCGATCTGCGCCAGGTCCTCGGCGATCCATTCTTCGAATTCCGCCCGCGTGACCATGGCCGAAATCTCGATCGCGCCATCGGAGAATTGAAACGGCGCGGCGACGTGCTCCGACAAATCGCGCTTCACGCGTTGCACGGCGCGATGCAGCTCGTAGCCCAGGTCCTCTTTGATGAGGTGGAGCAGAGCGTCGATCTTCTCCGGCTCGAAGGCCTCCGCGCGGCTGCTGCTCAGCATATTGATCACGCTGCCGGTGCGCAGAAACGAGAGGTGGTGCCAGCGTTCCAGCTTGCCGTACACCCAATTCGGCACGGCCGGCAGCACCTTGCCCATCGATCGCGCCGAGGAGCCGCGGCCCAGCGCGGGCGAGACCAGGTTGCGGACAATGCGCGCGTCGAATGCGTCGCCGGCCAGCCCCACGCCGCTGTTGCCGAGCAGGTCGGCGGGAGTGCGGCCGCGTTGGCGAATGGTAGGGCCCACGTGCAGCAGCGAAAAATCGCTCGTGCCGCCACCGAAATCGCCGATCAGAATCAGCTCGTCGCGGTCCAGCGTGGACTCGTAATAGTGCGCCGCCGCGACGGGCTCCAGTTCAAACTCGATGGATTCGTACCCGGCAATGCGGAAGGCCGCGGCCAGGCGTTCTTCGGCGAAGGTGTTGTCTTCTTCCTTTTCAGCGCCCACGAAGCGCACCGGACGGCCCACCACGGCGGTGCGGATGGGTGCGCCGAACTGCGCTTCGGCCTGCTCGCGCAGATCGCGTAGAATGCGGGCGATGAGTTCCTCCAGACTCATGCGGCGGCCGAACACGTCGGTGGTTTTCAGGCTGCGGCTGCTGAGGAACGATTTCAGCGACTGCACCAGGCGGCCCTTGGTCTCGGCCGCGAGGTACTCTTCGATGGCCGCCGGACCGCTCCAGGACTTGATTCGGCTGGCGCCGCGGTCTTTCACCTTGTCGAGGTAGAGCAGCGAGCGGTAGGACTCGGTGACGCCGCCGGCGTGCGACAATCGCGCCAGCTCGATTTCGCCCGCGCCGTTGGAGCGCGCTATGGAGCTGTTGGTAGTGCCAAAGTCGATGCCTACGGCGTGAGTGCTCATGGAAAGGAGGCGCACGCCAGAAGGGGGCGGCGCGATACGGATCTTTCTATTTTACGCATAGCGGAAGCGGCCGCGGTGACGCGCCATGAGTTATAGTGAACGTTCCAGAATAGCAACGGCGATGGAGTCTCACCGCGAACCGTCTCAACTTGCTTGGGTCCGATAGCTCCTACTGCAACGGTGGGAGCTTTTTGTTTTTGGGCCGCTGGAGATTTATCGAAGGAGTCGATCATGACAGCAATCGTAGAGGTGAAAGGCCGCGAGATCCTGGACTCGCGGGGCAATCCGACCGTTGAGGCAGACGTCGTTCTGGCCGACGGAAGTTTTGGACGGGCCGCTGTGCCGTCCGGTGCTTCGACCGGCGAAAAAGAGGCGGTGGAACTGCGCGACGGAGACAAGAAACGGTACGGCGGCAAAGGCGTCACCAAGGCCGCTAGCCATATCAACGGCGCGATTCGCAAGGCCGTGAACGGTCTGGACGCGTCCAATCAACGGGCCGTGGACGCGGCCATGATTGCGCTCGATGGCACGCCCAACAAGGCCAAGTTGGGGGCCAACGCGATACTGGCGGTCTCCATGGCGGTGGCGCGGGCGGCTGCGCAGGCCCACCGCTTACCGCTCTATCGCTATCTGGGAGGCGCCAATGCGAGCAAGCTGCCGGTGCCGTGCATGAACGTGCTCAATGGCGGGAAGCATGCCGACAATACGGTGGATTTCCAGGAGTTCATGATCGCGCCGCACCATGCGCCTTCGTTCGCGGAAGCTATCCGCATGGGCATGGAGACCTTCCACGCCTTGAAACAGGTGTTGCGCGGCAAGAGCTACAGCACGGCGGTGGGAGATGAGGGCGGCTTCGCGCCGGATCTGAAGTCGAACGACGAAGCCGTGGAGCTGATTCTGCAGGCCATTGTGAAAGCCGGGTACAAACCGGGCGAGGACATTTCCATTTGCCTGGATCCGGCCGCCAGCGAGATGTGGGACGACGGGAAGTATGTGCTTTTCAAGTCGACCAAGAAGGCCATCACGTCGCAGGAGCTGATCGGAATTTGGGAATCGTGGGTGAAGCAATATCCCATCATCCTGCTGGAAGACGGCATGGGCGAGAACGATTGGGAAGGCTGGAAAGCGTTGACTGCCACGCTGGGGTCGCGGATTGAGCTGGTGGGCGACGACGTGTTTTGCACTAACCCGAAGATTCTGCGCGAAGGCATCGACAAGGGAATTGCCAACGCAGTGCTGATCAAGCTCAATCAGATCGGCTCGGTGACGGAGACGCTGGATACCATCGAACTGGCCACGCGCAACAACTATCGCTCATTCGTTTCGCACCGTTCGGGCGAAACCGAGGACACTTTCATCTCCGACCTGACGGTGGCGACGGGGGCCGGTCACATCAAGACGGGCTCGGGATGCCGCAGCGAACGCGTGGCGAAGTTCAATCAGTTCCTGCGCATCGAAGAGCAGTTGGGAACGCAGGCGCAATTCGCGGGACGCGGGGCTTTCGGGCGGTAAGCGCCGCTTCACAGATTGAGCAGGATTCGGATCCGGAGTTCCACCTCGGCCATCGTGCGTGCGGACACCGCGCCGTGGAATTTCTTGAGCCTCTGTTTCGACACGGACCGAATGTCTTCGCATTTGATGAAGCTCAGCATCGCCAGACCGCCCTCCGAGGGCCGCACCGGCACGTGGATAGGCTGCTTCTTATCGTGAGAAGTGATTGGCAGCACGACCACGAGGTCGGCCGGGCCGTAATTGAACTTGTCGACGGAAACCACGAGGGCCGGGCGCGTTCCCGCTTGTTCCCGGCCCACCGTGGGGTCGAAACGGATGGACCAGACATCGCCGCGATTGGGATCGGACGCGCTCATTCGTCCGCCAATCCGTCCGCCATCGTCTTGTCCCAAAGCGCCCGCTCGGCTTGTTCCAACTTCCACGCCTTGGGATCGTTCCGAAGAGCAGCATAGGCGGTGTTCACGTCGTCCAGGAACTTGTCCCGTTGGTAGTGTTCGATGGCTTCATCGAGAACTGCCTGCATCGGCTTGCCTTGCTGCTTGGCCAAAGATCGAAGGACCGCCTTCGAGCGAGGCGTGATGCGGATATTGGGGCTTTCCACAGTGGTCTTCATAGCGGAACCATTTTCATTTTACAACAAAAATGTATACAGGAAAGTATTCAGGATGGTCTACCTCTCGCTGTAAAACTCCCGCACCCGTTCGGCCACTTCCCCCACCGCCGAATCGGGCATGCAGGGCCACAGCGGGAGAGAGACAATTTCGCGGCAAGCGCGCTCGGCTACCGGCAAGTCGCCGCGCTTCATGCCTGCCGCGGCAAACGCCGGGTGCAAGTGCAACGGCGTCCCGTAATGCACCCCTGTCGCGACGCCGTGGCGCGCCAAATGCTCGCGGAGCTGATCGCGCCGCGCGGCGCGCACCACATAGAGGTGACACACCGAGCCCTTCCCGCGCGCGACCGGCCGCACTCCGGGACAACCGGCGAGAACCTGATCGTACAGCGATGCCAGGCGCACGCGATCGGCATTCCATTCGGCCAGCTTCGGCAGAAACGCGCGCAGATAGCAGGCCTGCATTTCGTCCAGCCGCGAATTCACGGCCCGGATGCGCGCCACCTGGTCGTTGTGCCGGCCGCCATCGCGCAGACGGCGCAATCGTTCGGCCAGCGCGCGCGAGTTGGTGAGCACGGCGCCGCCGTCGCCGAGACACGGCAGATTCTTGGTCGGGTAGAAACTGTACGCCACCGCCGGCGAGAAACTGGTTCGCATACCGTGCGCCTGGCAGGCATCCTGCAACAGCAGCAAGCCACGCCGCCGCGCCATCTTCGCGAGTTCCGCCATGGGGGCGGCTTGCCCGTAGAGATGCACCGGAAGCAGCGCAGCGGTGCGCTTGCGAATGCGCGCCTCCGCATCGGCGGGATCGAGCAGCAGTGTTTCCGCATCCACGTCGGCGAATCGCGGCCGGCATCCGGCGGCCAGTACGGCCTGCGCGGTGAACGGCGAAGTGATCGCCGGCAGCAGAACTTCCGCGCCGCTGTCGCCCAACCCCACGGCACGCAACGAGAGCTCCAGGGCCGAGGTTCCCGAGCCCACCGCGACCGCGAAACCCGCGCCCCAGGCCGCCGCCAATTCCACTTCGAAGGCCGCCGCCTGCTCGCCCAAAATGAACTGCATGCGGTCGAAGAGCCGCGCCAGGTTGGCCCGCCACGCCGGCTCGGTGGCGGCGAGCAGCGGACGCAAATTCACCATCGGGACGCTCATGCCAGAATCACCAGCCGGATCCACAGCCGCAGCAATTGGTAAAGCGTGCTGGCCAGCGAGGGCAGGCGGAAAAACTGCGACCGCCCGTACAGCCGCGGATAGTGATGCACGCCGACCTCCTTCACCTCGCAGCCGCTCAATTCCAACTTGCGCACCAGTTCGACGCAAATGGTGCCGCTGGTCGACGTGAGGTTAAGGCTCTCGAGCAGCGCGCGTCGAATCAGGCGGTAATCGCAATCGATGTCGCGAATGCGGATGCGGAACATGAGGCGCGCGCACATGTTGTAGATCATGCCGATCCAGATGCGGTGGGCAGGGTCATGCCGCTCCAGCTTGTAGCCATTTACCAGCCCGGTGGATGGGGAGACTAATTCGAGCAGGCGCGGCAGTTCCTCCACGTCGTACTGGCTGTCGCCATCGGTATAGAACACGAACTCCCTGGTGGCCGATTCGAACCCCGTGCTCAGCGCCCCGCCGTAGCCGCGATTTTCCGCGTGCGTCACCACCCGCAGGCAGGGCGCGAACTCGCGGCGCAATTCTTCCAGCACCTGGCCGGTATCGTCCTGGCTGCCGTCGTTCACTACGATTACTTCGTAATCTTCCACGTGGCGTTCCAGCACGGCGAAGGTCTTGCGGATGAGGGCAGGCAGAGACGGAGCATCGTTGTAGGCGGGGAAGAAGACGCTCAGCGATGCGAATTTGCGCGGTTCCACGGTCAATCCATTTTCTCGCCTATAAGGACGAGCGATTGGCCGGCTGGAAAATTTACACCTGCGGCGATGCAGGCCGATTCCATCGCCAGCGGCAGGTAGAGCAGCCGGTCCAGCCAGGGCGCCACCGGCTCCACTCCGGTGGAAGCCGGGCCGCGCTGCAGTGGCTCCCACAAGCGGAATTTCGCCAGCGCCACCGGCAGCAGCAGCGAGTTGGCGTAAGTACAGCGCACCACGCGGAACCCTGCGCCCTCAAACAACTCCCGCAGACGGCGCCTGGTGAAGCGCTGGCGCTCGAAAATGAAGGCGGAGTGGCGGCTGCGCAAGATGTCGAGCGCCGACGTCCGCACCACGATCAATCCGCCGGGAGCGAGCACGCGCGCCATCTCGCGCGCCGCGGCGGTTTCGGTGCCGCGAACGAGCTGCGCCAGCACGTCGAGCGACAGCACCAGGTCAAATACGCCGCTCGCAAACGGGATGCTGGTGGCGTCTCCTTGCACCGGCCGTTCCACGCCCATCGCGCGGGCGTAGCGCAGGCCGTTCGGGCTGATATCCATGGGGACCACGGGGCAATGCCGTTCGTTCTGCAGCAGCCAGGAAAGGTATCCCGTGCCGCAACCGGCTTCGAGCGCGCGGCGGACGGGGCGCCCCGCCAGGTATCGGTCGAGCAGGCGGAAAAGCATCTTGCGCATGCCGCGATACCACCAGAAGTCGCGCTCGCAGTTAGCGATGTTGGCGAATTCCGCCGGATTCATGGGAACGTCACAGGGCATGCAGATTAGATTGTGGGGCAGGATGGTATCCTAATGCCGCATTGTTTTCCCACTTTCGGGCATCTGCATAAATAGTGGGGCGGACGCCCGCGTCCGCGGCCGACCCCCTGGTCGGCCTCTTCGCGACTCAAGCGCCCGAATCCACACGAACAGCGGGACGAGGGCGTCCCGCGCAGGCCAGGGGGCCTGCCCCACTTGATTTCTACAGGAGTCTCGCACTTGGGAAAACTATGCGGCATTAGGATGGCATCCTGCGGCCGAGTGGTACTCGGCCTTCCGATGAGTCTATGCGGCCGGGCGGGTTACCAACCCGCCGCAGGTTGCCAACGTGCCCCACTTGCGTCTTCATCTCGGTCATACCGCCAGAGGCCGCAGTGTGGGCCGGAATTCGCTTTGGAAATACTCCAGCGAGCGCCGAACGCCCTCCTCGAAGGCGATCCGTGGATACCACCCCAGTTCCTCGCGGATTTTCGTGGCGTCGCTGCAATAGCTGCCGATGTCGATTCCCTTGTGGTCCGTGGGGAACGGCCGGCATACCGGCGGCGGCGCGCCGGCGGACGCGCTCACCATGGCGGCAATATCCGCCAGCGCCAGCGCCTGCCGGCTGCCCACATTCCAGAAACGCGACTGCGCATCGTCCGCCGCTCCCGCCAGCAAAAACGCGTCCACCACGTCATCCACATAGACGGGATCGCGCAACTGGCGGCCATCGCCGAAGACTTCGATGGTCTGGTCCAGCAAAGCGCGGCGCAGGAAGTTCGCCAGAAAGCCCTGGCCCGAGAGCCATAACGCCAGCTTCGGCCCGTACACATTGGTCAGGCAGAGCACGCGGGCGTCAATGCGCCCCAGTTCGCTCCAGAGCAGGTGGTAGCTGGTGGCGGCGTATTTGTGAACGCCGTTGAAATCCACCGGCCGGATGGGGTGGGTCTCATCTACCGGCAGATACTGCGGAATTCCATAGATCTGCCGCGTGCTGGCATAGACCACCCTGATGCCGGGCTCCTGGCGCGCGCACTCTTCCACGAAACGGAGCTGCGCCATGGCATTGAGCGCGGCATCGCGCGCCGGATCGCGCATGCTCTGGATGTGGCTGATCTCGCCGGCGAGATTGAAAACCACCGAGCAGCCGCGAATCTCGCCGTCGAGCGACGCGGCGTCTCCCACGTCGGCGACAATCAGGCGCAGATCCCTCTCGACCCCGGCGATGTTGTGTCTGCAAGCCCCGCAGCCGGCCACTTCCGAGTCCACAACCACCACGCGGGCACCGGCATGGACCAGCCGCACCGCCAGGTTGCTTCCGATGAAACCCAACCCCCCAGTGACCAGGACTTTCCGATTTCTAAAGGCGGAGATCACCCTCTCCGCGGGTAAACCGACGTTTGAGATGAGTCTACTTGTAGCGCACGGCGGCCCCGAAACGCAAGCCGGATACAGGGTGCGAGCACGAGTTAGGGCCACCGCTCCCTTGTGGTCGCGACTCAGCAACCCCCGAATCAGCGTGCGTGTTACCGAGCCGCGAACCAAGGGAGCGGATTTGCAATCGAACAACGCACCCGCCGGATCAGGGAATGGGGGAAGTCTCGGTCTCGGCCGGCTCCTCGCGCAAGCGTTGGTAGACTTCGCGGGCAGCTCGCTGTGCCGCCAGTTTCTTGGAAGCGCCTTCGCCCTTCCCGGTCCACGCCTTACCCACCCGTGCCTCCACGGTGAACGTCTTGGAGTGTTCCGGCCCGCGCTCGTGTACGATGGCGTAACGCGGCTGCGGCAATTTACGGGACTGCGCCAGTTCCTGCAGAGCGCTCTTGAAATTGGTGATCGACGCCTGAATCTCCGGGTCGAGCATGGGGTCCCCGGTATGCCGCGCGTCGAGCACCCGGGCGGTCACGAAAGCGCGCACGGGCTCGATGCCGCCATCCAGATAGATCGCCGCGATCAGTGCCTCCAGGGCGTCCACCAGCAGGGTCTTCTTGCCTCGCCCGCCGCTCATCTCCTCGCTCCGGCCCAACTCCAGATAACGTCCCAGATCGAGAGCGCTGGCCACACCGTACAAGTGGGTGGCGCTCACCAGGTGGGCGCGCAGGCGCGAGAGATCTCCTTCGCGAGACTCGGGGTAGCGCTCGACCAGAGCTTCGGAAGTGAGGAAGCCCAAAATGGAATCGCCCAGAAACTCCAGCTGTTCGTTGTCCTGATCGGGAGTGGCGGGTCCGCTGTGGGCTTCGTGGGCGGCGGAACTGTGAGTCAGCGCGCGGCGCAGTAGTTCCTGGTTCGAGAACCGGTATTCCAGCCTCGCCTCCAACAATGCCAGCTCCGCGCGCATTTTCTGGATAGTCCTACCTGCTCGCCTGGTTCTTGAGGTTGGTCACCACTGCCCTGATCTGCGGATGAAGATTCGGCTTGGCGAGAAGCTTATCGCAGATGGCGAGGGCTTCGGTCTTCTTGCCGGCGCCCAGATACGCGTTGGCGAGGCGCGTCTCGTAGGCATCCTGTTCGGGATCGCCGTCGATGGCTAACTGGTATTCCTTGATGGCGTCGTCCCATTTTTCCTGCACCTGCGCCAGCATACCCAAACCATTGTGGATGCGCGCGATGGTAAATTTCTTGGCCTCTTCCCAGTCGGCGTCGGACACTTTTGGATTGGGCTTGGCAGCCGCTTTCGCGTTTTCAATGGCGTCGTTGAAAAGATGGTTGGCCTGGGCGATTTCCTGGTCCTTATTGAGGTCAAATTTCTTGATGCCGGGCGTGATTGTTTCCGCTACCAGCAATTCCATCATGTAAGCCTTGGGGTTCACCTGCAAAACGCGCTCGGCGTATACCCGGGCATTGTCATTGTCGCGCTTATTCTGATAAGCCGTGGCCTCCAGCTGGAGGGCATACTCTTTGTAGTCGGAATCCGCGTATTTGGTCAGCAGGTCTTCCGCGGCCTTGATGACCGCATCCTCATTGCCACTGGCCTGCGCCGCCTGTAGCGCCTGTATCGCTGTCAGTTCCGCTTTCGACTTGGCCTTCGGTGCGGCCGGTGTGGCGGGTGCTGCCGGCGCCGCCGGTTGCTGGGCGAACAGGCCCGATAGACCGGCCGTCAATGCCACGATACCGGTAAGAATCATTCGTTTCATTTCCAGA
>CAZARO010000010.1:0-17227 GCA_964487165.1 uncultured Solibacteraceae bacterium
TCCGCCCCACTAATTATGCAGGTACGGCTCATAGGCCAATGTAAGTGACATTGGGTTGGCATCCTGCGGACCGATTGGCAATCGGTCCAGCCGGGCGCAAGCCCGACCGCACGGGCTTCAGCCCGCGAAGGGCCGGCTGGAAAGTCGTGGGCGCCACTGGGCACAGGCACGATTGCCGCAGGCGCGGCCAAGAGCTAAAAGCTAAACTCCCACTTGCCGCCGCGGCCGGTCGGTGCGCACCATGCGGGTATCCTGGTGCGGCTCGCCGTCGCATTCGATGGCGATGGTGGTCACCGGATCGTCGGGCGCCTTCTCCGGAAGGCCGGTCATGCGCAGGCGGAACTTGTCCTGGTCGAATTTGATTTCCTTGCCGCCCGCCAGCAGCCGTGCCGATTTCACCTGGTTCGTCAGTCCGCCCAAAGATACCGTCGACCCCGGCCAGAAGTGCACGTGCATATATAGCGTGTTACCCTTGCGCGAGAATCGCGCGAACTCCGAACTGTTCGGCTGGCACTTCTCGGATTGATAAATGGTGCTGCCGTTGCGCGCCATCCAACCGCCCACCGCAGTGAGGATGCGCACCGATTCCTCGGGGATCGATCCGTCGGCCTTGGGGCCGATATTCAGCAGGTAGTTCCCGGTATCGTGCGCGCAGGTGATTAGGTTGCGCACAATCGTCTTGGGAGTTTTCCAATCGTCGTCGGCCTTCTGGTATCCCCAGCTTCCGTTCATGGTCATGCACGATTCCCAGGCGCGCGTATCGGCCTTGATGGTCTGCTCGGGAGTGGAGAAATCGCCCGGCAGCCCGGTGCGATTGTTGACGATGATCTCGGGCTGGAGCTGGTACACCATGGTGTTCAGTTTTTCGGCCTCCCACTCCTCGGCGGTCAGCGGCCAGTTCACGTCGTACCACAGCACGTCCACCTTGCCGTAATTGGTCATCAGTTCGCGTACCAGGCCGTGCGTGTATTCCACGAAGCGGCGCCGCGCCTGCTCATCGGTTTTACAGCGGGCGCCATCGGGGTGATGCCAGTCCATCAGCGAGTAGTAGAAGCCCACGCGCAGTCCCTCGGCACGGGCCGCCTCCACATATTCTTTCACCAGGTCGCGGCCCGGACCTTGCTTGGGCGCGCAGTAATTGGTCAGCTTGGTGTCGAAGTTGCAAAAGCCTTCATGGTGCTTGGTGGTCATCACCATGTACTTCTGTCCGGCCAGCTTGGCCAGCTTCGCCCAATCGCGCGCGGCGTTGGGTTTCGGCTTGAAGACCTTGGCCTGCAGTTCGTATTCCGCGACCGGGATGCCCTCCTCTTCCATCGCCCACTCATGGCGGCCCAGGGTGCTGTACAGGCCCCAATGAATGAACATGCCGAAGCGGGCTTCGTGCCACCACTTCATGCGGGCTTCGCGGTCGGCATCGCCGGCGTCGGGCGCGGGCGCGGCGGCGTGGGCGGCTGATGTGGAAACTGCAGCGGCCGCTCCAGCGGCCATCAATTGCAGAGTTTCGCGTCTGGTCATGGACGTACTCCTGGGTCACTAGCGTAACATGTGTCCGGCCCGCCGGGGCTATCATGAATCATGCGGTACCTGCTGCTGTTGTGCTGTGCCGGCCAGGTGTTGGCGCAAGGCACCGATCCCAAGCCGAAGGTGGAAGATTACGATGTCCACACGCAGGCGAAGAGCGCGGCGGTCGGCGCGGAGTTCATGGTCCGCAGCTTTTCACGCGGCGAGCAGATGTTCATCGCCAAGGATTACCTGGTGGTCGAAGTGGCCCTCTTTCCGCCCAAGGGCGCGACGTTAGACATCCACAACACCGATTTCACCCTGCGCGTCAACGGCAAGAAGCCGGTTCTCGACGCCCAGGCGCCCTCCGCGGTGGTGACCGACATGCAGCATCCCCAATGGAAGCAGCCCAGCGGGGTTATGACCCAGGCAGGAGGAGGCGTCGGCAACACCGGGGTGACCATCGGCGGCCCGCCGGTCAATTCCAATCCGATGCCCGGCAACCCGGTACCGGGCCCCGCGACTTACCCACCCGTGGAGGTGCCGCGCGACAATCCCGGCGGCGTGAGCAAAGAGCCGGTCAACCCCGACGAGCTGTTACTCGAAACCGCCCTGGTGGAAGGCCCGCACCATGGGGCGTTCAGCGGCTTTTTGTATTTCCCCTTCCACGGCAAAATCAGCTCCATCAAGACTCTCGAACTGCTCTACGAAGACGCCGTATTGAAGCTGCGGTAGGGCAGAGGGTCGCGGCTCGGTAGGCTCTGGCAAACACAAAGGCGCCATTCCGAGCCGCGCGCGCAAGCAAGCGGTTCTTCGAATTTTGTTCTTCAGCCCGTTCTCCCGCCGCCGGCGTAACCCTTGACCTCGTCCGCCGATAATGGTACAAAGTGTAGCATGACAAAACGTGCTGCACCGGCATTTCACGTCCGCTCCCCGCTTACCGACCTGGAGAACGCCGTCATGCGGGCAGTCTGGGAACTGGAACCCTGCACCGTCGACGCCGTTCACCTGGCCGTGTCGCGCACTCACCGCCTCAAGGAAACGTCCACCCGGACTCTCCTGCGGAGGCTGGAGCAAAAAGGCTATCTCACCCATAAAGAGGCCGGACGCGCCTACGTCTATCGCGCCGTGGAACCGGCCCGCAGCCTGGCGGCGCGCGCCGTCAGGCAGATTATCGACCGCTTCTGCCAGGGCTCGGTGGAGGAACTGGTGAGCGGCATGGTCGAGGCCAAGGTCCTCAGCAAAAGCGAACTGGAGCAGCTGGAAGAGTTCGTGAAAGGGCGAGGCAAGTGATGCCACACGCGATGCTGGAAAGCTCCGTGCGAGCGGCGTTCATTGCGTTGGGAACGGCGGCCATTTTGCGCGCCTTGCGAGTGAAGTCCGCCGGCGCGCGCCATGCGGCGTGGGCCGGAGTGGTGGTGCTGATGCTCTTGCTTCCCAGTTGGATGGCGTGGGGGCCGCGCGCTTCGCAGCGCGTGCTGCCCGCCGCACCGGCGCCGGCCGCGGGCGTGCCGATCGTGCTTTCGACGCTCGATCCGCCGAGTATCCCGGCAGTTCGCGTGGAGCCATCCGCGCGCTGGGACTGGCTGGCGATTGTCTACCTCGCGGGCGTCTTCTTCCTGTTGCTGCGCCTGGCCATCGGGACGCTGCGGGCGCACATTTTGGCGGGCGGCGCCACGGTTCTCGGCGGCCGGCTTACGAGTCCACGGTGTGCCGCGCCGGTCACCGTGGGATGGCTGCGGCCATCGGTGATTCTGCCGGAATGCTGGCGCCAATGGCCACAGGCGCAGTTCGACGCGGTGCTGACGCATGAGAGCGAACATGTGCGTCGCCGCGATCCGCTGTTCAAATGGCTGGCGCTGCTGAATCGTGCGATTTTCTGGTTCCATCCGCTGGCCTGGTGGCTGGAACGGCGGCTCTCCGCGCTCGCTGAAGAGGCCTGCGACGCCGCCGTGCTCGAGCGCGGGCACGACCCGCACGAGTATTCCCGCTATCTCCTGGAACTCGCCCGCTCGGTGGGACAGATGGGCGCGCGCATCGATGTGGTGGGGATGGCGATGCCCGGCAGTTCGCTGACGCGGCGTATTCGGCAAATTCTGGCGAGTGGTCCAGCGCCCCGGCTGACGCGTGGGCGCGCGGTGTGCCTGGCGGTGGCGTTCGCGATGCTGTCGGCCGTCTTCGCCGCCGCCAGGGTGGATCGCCAGCCCTCCGTTCCAGATCCGCCGATGCCACCCGCCCCGCACGCCGCACCTTTGCAGGCCGCGGCGCCCGCGCCCGCCCCAACTCCGCAGCCACCGCAGGAAAAGCGATTGATCGTCCTGTACTTCGACTTGTATGGAACTTCGCACGCCATCGTCGAGGCAACCAGCTACGTACAAACACAGCTCGGGCCGGCCGATCTCGCCGCGATTGTGACGTCGGGCGACGAAGTCCGGGTTGTGCAGGATTTCACTGCCGACCGCGATAAGTTGATCGGCGATATCCAGCAGCTTACTTTCAGCGGCGTCGAGGAAGCAGAACCAGGCAAGAGCCTGGACGGGCTCTACACGGCCGTAAGGATACTCAGATCCCTCGCCGAAAAGAAGATGGTGGTGTTCTTCATGCCACTGTCCTTCCACCGGGCGGTCGCCAGGGAACAGGCGCTCCTCGATGCCGCCCTGCGCGCGAATGTGGGCTTCTATGGGATCGATGTCTCGGTGCCAGACAAATGAGATATCATGGTCACCAAAGGAGATCTCAGAGTGAATTTGCGTAACATTTGTATCGGTATCGCCGTGTCTCTCGGCATGGCGCTGGCGGCTTCCGCCGCGGAGGTGCCGGCGGTCGGCCAGGAAGCGCCGGCAGTAGCGCTGCCCTCCCAGGATGGCGGCGTGGTAGACATCAAGAGCTTCCGCGGTAAGTGGGTAGTGCTCTATTTCTATCCCAAAGATATGACTCAGGGCTGCACTATTGAAGCCCATAACTTTCAGCAGGATCTGCCTAAGTACGATAAGCTGAACGCCGCTATCGTGGGTGTAAGTGTGGACAGCACCGACAGCCACCAGCAGTTCTGCACCAAAGAGAGCCTTACCTTCAAGTTACTCTCCGATACCGGCAAGAAAGTGGTCGACGAGTACGGCTCGCTTTCACCCAACGGAGTGGCCAGCCGCAATACTTTCCTCATTGACCCGAGCGGCAAGATCGTCCAGGTGTGGACCAAGGTCAGCCCCATGAAGCATAGCGAGGAAGTGCTGACAGCACTGGCGCAAAAAGAGGGGAAGTAGTCATAAGTTAGTCCTGGCGTAATGCCAGCATGGGGTCGACCCTCGCGGCGCGGCGTGCCGGCAACCAGCAGGCGGCCAACGACACCGCGGTCAGCAGCGCGATTACCGCCATCCAGGTGGCCGCGTCCGTGGGGGTCACCCCGAATAGCAGATGAGCGAAGGCCCTCCCGGCGATCCCGCAGATCGCCAGCCCTACCGCCAGCCCGAGCGCGGTCAGCAGCAATCCTTCTTTGACGATCAATCGCGCGGCTTGCCCCGGCGACGCACCCAGGGCCGCACGGATTCCCAGCTCGCGCGTGCGCTTCCCGGTATAGAACGCCACCACGGCATATAATCCGAAGGATGCCACGAACATCCCGCCGAGCGCGAAGCAACTCACCAGCGTCACCAGAACCCGTATCGGCGACGTAAACTCGTTCCATTCCGCCTCGAAAGTCCTCACCGAGAATATCGTCAGCCGCGGATCGGTGCCATGAATCGCCGCGCGCACGGCGGGCACCAGATCGGCCAGCGGCCCGCGATAGCGAATATGAAAGGTGCGGTCCTGGTTCGCGGAGATGGTTCGGGTGTCGGCTATAAAGAGGAAGGGACGCCGCTCCGATTTCGCCAGTCCGGAGAATGAGCCGTCCTCGCCTACGCCGTTGAAGGCGGCGTCTGGGACCACTCCTGCAACTTCGAGCGGCGTGGTATTCGTCCCCAGCAGGAACGAGCGTCCCACGGCCGATTGGTTCGGCCACAGCGCTTGGGCGAGCTTGCGATTGATGACTATCGACCCTTCGCTTCCCTCCAGAATCGGCACCCCGAGAGTTTGCAAATAGTCGGGCCCCATGCGGGTTCCATCGGTGGCGACGGACGGACCGCCAGCCGTGGCTTGCGCCGCGAGGCCCGTCCAGGAATGGCTGGCCGGCGGCACGCCCATGGCCCAGGAGACGGATTCCACTCCCGGCACCGCGCGCAGATTCTGGCGCAAGCGCTCGAGGTCGGCACCGTCTGCGCCGCCGATGTCGGCCAGCAGCAGATGGTCGCGCGAGAAGCCCAGATCGGTCGCGTCGATGAGCGAGAGCGAGCGGTACGCCAGGCCACTGCCAGTGAGCAGCACCACGCAGAGCGCCATTTGCGCCACCATCAGGACGCTGGCGGTTTTGGATCGACCAGAGACGATGCCGTGCTCGCCCTGCTTGAGCGAAGGCAGCAGCTCCTGGCGCCACGCGCGCCATGCCGGCGCGAACGAGAAAGCCACGGTGCAGACCACCGCCAGCAACACCGCGTAAGCCGCCACCCGCCAGTCGGGCGCGAGATCGACGTCGAAACGCGCACCCGATTCCATTGCCGGCAGCAGTGCGATTACGGCGCGTGTCACCCACGCGGCGAAGAGAAACGCCGCCACAGTGGCGGTGAGCGAGAGCACCAGGCCTTCAGCCAGCAGAGTCCGCAGAATGCGCATGCGCGGCGCGCCCAACGATAATCGCAGAGCGATTTCGCGCTGCCGCGCTACCGACCGGGCCAGCAGCAGATTGGCGACGTTGGCACACACCACCAGCAGGGTAACCAGCGCTACTGCCATCAGGATCGCCATGAACATGCGCGCCTGCGGACCGGAGTTGGGGCCGAAGGCGGTCGCCGTGTAGTGCGCCAGCAGCGGTTTGCGCGACTCGTCGGGCTCGGGGGAGAGGCGTTCCATCTCTTTCTGCGCCGCCTCCAGCGACGCGCCGGGCGCCAACCGGCCGATGAGGAACACACCGCGAGACGAAGGGTCGATCAATCGCGATTCCGCTCCACGCAGGCGCGAGTAGGTCACAAGCGGCACGCAGATTTCGAGGTTGGGTGCGAAGGTGGTGCCATGGAATCGCGGCGGCGTGACGCCCACGATGGTAGCCGGGTGCCCGTTGAGCAGCACCGATTGGCCCAGTACATCGGCCGCCTGGTGAAATTGCGCCTGCCATACCGGATAAGTAATGATGGCGGCCAGTGGCGCGGCGCCACGCGCTTCATCGGCGGTGAACTCCCGGCCCAGGACCGGTGAAACGCCGATGGTCTGGAAATAATTCCGTGTCAGCAACTGGCCGCGCAGGCGGGAGCTGCTGCCATCGCGGAGCGTCATGTCGAAGCGCTCGGACTCAATGGCGGCGATCGACTGCATGGTACGGCTGCGCACCGCGTAGGCCAGATATTCGAGATAGCTGTGCTCGCCGGGGTCCATGAGGCGGCCGTTGCGCGTGGCGCCGAAAGTGACCAGGTTATCGGCGGTGATGCCGGGGGCGGGTTTGCTGAGCACGGCGTGCACCATGGAATAAATGCTGGCATTGCCGCCGATGCCGACAGCGATGAGCGCGATGACGGCGCCGCTGAAGCCCGGAGACTTCGTCAGGATGCGCGTGGCGTTGCCGAGATCGCGGAAGAATTGTTCCAGCGAGAAGGGCGTGCGCGGAATTTCGGGCGGAGGCAACTGGATCGGCTTGCCGCCGCGCGGGCCGCGGTCGCGCAGATTCAGCGCTTCGATTTCCGCAGGCGGCAGTTCGTCGAACAGGATTTCGGCATCGGTCGCCGAGAGGTTGCGGCGGTACGCCCACACGCACATCGCCAGCAGCACGGCGAGCAGGATGACGTACGGTTTAGTTTTGCCGAGTGACCAGTATTCCAGCTCGATGGCCTGCGAGGTGATGAATAGGAAGCCTATGGCGAAGAGCCCCAGCTTGACGTGGATGTTGCCCTTGCCGGGAAGGTACGAGCAGGCGAAGGGAATTTTGCGGAAGCCTTTGAGCGAGAACTGCACCATCAGAAATCCGGCCACCGACAGGATGATCATGTGGCGCGCGGCTGGACCGGTGGGCCAAATCGAGAAGAACAGCGCCGCCCACGCGAGCAGAATAGGGACTACCACGAGCGCCAGCAGCGATTCTCTGACGGCGGCGAAATACGCGGCGGCGCGCTCCACCGCAGTGATGCGGAAAATCCAGTTGGCGCGCAGGGAGATGGGCTGGGAGAAAATCGCGCGCGCGCCCATCACGGCGAAGAAGAGCATCACCAGGCTGCCCACCAGAAGTTCGGGATTCGGCCGGTCCCACCGCGGCCGGCTCCAGATGCGCTCGTAGGAATGCGCGCCATAAAGAAGGTCGCGCGCGTAGGCCAGCGCCACCGCCAGCCCGATGCCGCCGTATGCCGCCAGCAGCAGCCGATGGTGCCGGCTACGCGCGATGGTGCGGGCGGTAAAAAGCACGATGGCGCGCTCGATGGTGCGCGGAATCAGCTTCGCGGCGAGCCAGCTTACCAGGCGCATGGCGGGACGGGAGCGGTCGGACGGGGCGATATCGGGCTGTTCCACGATGCGGCGATTGTAGCGATGGAAGGCGAGCGAAAATGCGACGAGCGCGAGCGGGCAGACGATCGCCAGCGCGCGCAGGGCGAACGCGGCCAGGCCGTCGAAGCCCGCCGTGCCGTTGAGCTTCTGAAACAGTCCCAGAAACCAGAAGGAAGGCGACCACGCGAGGCCTTCGCGGTACGGAGGTTTCAGGAAATAGACTCCCAGGATGACGAAGAAGGCCGCCATTTGCAGGAAGCTGGAGAGCTTCAGGAACAGGCGATACGTGAGCAGGTTGGCGGCGACCGCTTGCACGGCGAGCAGCGCACAGCAGACCGCGAGGCCGGCGGCGAACATGGTGGCCCAATACGCGCCGAAGCCGCGCAGCACCGCCATCGTACCACTGCCGGGAGCAGCGATGGCGAACGGGTAGGCCAGCCCGGTGAAGACATTGAGCGCGGTGACGGCGACTCCCAGCGCGGTGCCGAGCGCCGCCAGTTTGGCGAGGAAAATCGTCCTGGTGCGCACCGGCAACAGGCCGAAGACGAGGCAATCGCGGCGATCGGGCAGCAGATTATTCCAGGCGAGCACGGTGAACATGCCGGCGATGGCCATGGTGGTCGAGATCAGCAGATCCTGGTCCACCCAGCCGAGGCGGCTGAGCTTCTCCCAGGGCAAAGTCGACAGGCCGTAGCGGGGCACGAAATAGATGGTGAAGGTGAAGCTGAATGCCGCCAGGAGCGCCGCGAACTGAGTAAGCAGGCGCTGCGCATCGCCGCGCGACGCAAGCAGCTCGAGGTCCAGAATACGAAACAGGAAATCGCGATAGAGAAGGCGGAACTGGCGGCGTTGGTCGGGCATGTTAGCGCTCCATGAGCTTCGATTTGCGGCGATCTGGCCGAGTGCCACTCGGCCTTCGCGGGCTGAAGCCCGCGCCACCAAGATGTGTCGATCCGCCTGGTCGGGTGGGCTTCAGCCGGCCCGTTAAGGAGCAAATGGCCAAACTCCAGGGCCGAGTGCCACTCGGCCGCACGATGTCATCCTGGCCCATTGGGGCGGGCCGACAAGCCATGGGATGACCAAGCTCCATATCCTACCGCTCCATCAGCTCGACCAATTGCCGCGTGATGGCGGGGGTGTCCTGCTCGATGGCCAGTTGCGAGAAGATTTCCTCCAGCGTAGGCAGCGACATGAGAGCGCGCAATTGCTCGATGGAATCGTTGGCCACGACGCGGCCCTTGTGCAGAATCACGACGCGGGAGCAGACGCGCTCCACGATTTCCATTTCGTGCGAACTGAAGAGCACCACTTTGCCGCGTGCCGCCAGGGCGCGGATGAGATCGCGCAGAACGAGCGCGGAGTTGACGTCGAGGCCGGAGAAGGGCTCGTCGAGCAGGATCAGCTCGGGATTGTGCAGCAGGGCGGCGATGAGCAGCACTTTCTGGCGCATGCCCTTGGAGTAGGACGAAATGGGTACGTAGCGATCCTGGTAGAGCGCGAGCAGGCGCAGAAAGCCGTCGATCTTTTCGGCGAGCCGGCGTTCCGGCAGGCCGCGCAGGTGGCCGACCATCTCCAGGTACTCGGCGCCGGTGAGATGGGGGTAGAGGTGCGGCTCCTCGGGGACGTAGCCCAGGATCTGGCGGTAGGCCATGGGGTCGCGGTCGACAGGCTGGCCGCGAAACAGGATCTCGCCATCGGTGGGCTCAATGAGGCCGGTGATCATTTTGAGCGTGGTGGACTTGCCGGAGCCGTTGGGCCCGAGGTATCCGGTGACCTCGCCGGCGCGCGCCACGAAGCTCACGTTGTGTACGGCGGCGATGCCCGAGTAGCGTTTGGTAACGGCACGCAGTTCCAGCATCAGCGCACCTTGTGGAACGCGGGACGGCGCCGCGTGGCGACGGTTTTTAGCCAGAACGTGAGCCCGATGACCATGATGGTGAGGCCGCCGATGACGAAGACAGCGAGATACATGACGATGCCGATGGTGAGCGGCTGATGCGCGATGGCGCCGTTGCGGGAGAACTCGGCGAGGGCGCTCGCCTGTGGGGAGTACGAGGGCTCGATGAGATGGCGGCGCCCGAATAGCAGCATGCCGAAGCCTCCGAAGGTAACTTCGAGCAGCGCGAGCGAGAGCGCGAGGGCGACCTTCCACCAGCCCGAGCGGAGCAGCCACTGGCGCCCGAGGGAGCGCAGGCCATCGAGAAAGAGCGCGAGGGCGCCCTGAGATTCCGACGCCTGGTCGAAAATCCAGAGCATTTCGCCGGCGAATTGGCGGCGGAATACCGGCGGATGGAGCCAGAGAAGGCAGCGATAACAGGCGCGGATCATGTGGCCCTCCGGGGTGCGCGCAGGTGAACGCGGGCGTCGCGGACCAGCATTTCCAGGCGCCCGACTTCCGCTGAGAGTACGCCGCGGCCGAAGGAGGTGAGGCGGAAGTAGCGCCGCCGCGGATCGTCGTGCGCGGGGGGCTTGGGCGATTCCTCCACCAGCCCCTGCGCGGTGAGCTTCTGGAGGTTGTCGTAGAGGGTGCCGGGGCCGAGCTTATATTGGCCCTCGGATTGGCGGGCGACATCCTGCATGATGCCGTAGCCGTGGCGGTCTTCGCCGGCCAGGGAGAGCAGGATGTAGAGCGCCGCCGGGGATAAGGGGAGAAACGGAGTGTAATCCTCGGTCATTCGCTTTACGTTATATCGGAATCCGAGTGATATGTCAAGGGCCGGCCACAAAACTCGCCGCTATCAAGTCCCTGATGTATTTTCAAGATGCACCCTAACCCCATTTTGCGGAGTAATCAGGGTGGAAGAGTCGAGAAGCATCAGCTCCTAAAAGCCTCAGGCAGATGATCGTGGCCGTTGAGGGTGACCACGAACTCACGGTAACAAGGGGACGGCGGCAAGCAATCGCTTGCTGCTGTCCAGCAGCGCAGTGGTCACGATACGCGACAACCTGTGCGGCCGGGCCGCCTCACCCGCCGACTATGCATTTCCCGTCTTTCACAAGACGTCCGAGGAGGGCAGGCGCCGTCTTTTGGCGATGGAAGGGACTCCGGCACCTGCCGTTCCAGGGAACGGATCGCCTCGTCAAGGAACTGGCGTTCACGGCGGAGTTGAACGATTAGTTGATCGACATCCATGATTTGCCTTTCAGGGAATCGCTCGTTTAATTCCCCTCTGCTCCAGTGAGGCGCTACGTTCTTCGTAGTATGCGCCACCTTGGGTCAAGAATGCTCCTACCTATATTGGTGGGTTTAGCAAGTTAAATCTTGTAAACGTCGAATCTTGACGCAGTACCATTAACAATATGCGGACAACGTTGGAACTAGACGACGATCTCCTCGCCGCGGCTCGGCAGTTGGCCCAAGAACGGGGCCTAACGCTCGGGCGGATAATCTCGGAACTGGCGTGGCAATCGCTCGCGGCCGTGGCGCCTCCGAAGTACCGGAACGGGGTCGAGATCTTCGTAACCAAACCCGGCGATCCCATAATTGACATGGAGATCGTCAATCGCTTGCGAGATGAGGAGTGAGGCGACATCACGCATCACCAAGTGAGATGCGTGATGCGGTACAATGAAAACATGCGGACAACCTTGGAACTCGACGACGACCTACTCAGCGCTGCGCGGCAATTGGCGCAGAAACGGCGCGCAACGCTCGGACAGGTAATTTCCGAACTGGCCCGGCAATCGCTCGCCGCCGCGGAGCCTCCGAAGTACCGCAACGGCTTCCGGCAACTGGAGTCCAAGCCTGGCGCTCCCAGGGTCGACATGGAATTCGTCAATCGACTGCGAGATGAGGAGTGAGTGTCGCTTTGCTGGACGTGAATGTCCTGGTCGCTTTGTTCCATCGGGAGCACATTCACAATGAGGAAGCTCACCGCTGGCTCGCACAAAATCGAAAATACGGCTGGGCGACGTGCCCTCTGACGATCAATGGTTGTATTCGCATTCTGAGTAGCCCGACGTATCCTGCCGCGAGACAGACGGCCGCCGACATAGCTGGACAACTGCGGGATGCGTGCGCCACTAACGACCATCATTTCTGGCCCGATTCCGTATCCTTACTGGACGAAGAATTATTCCGCCCCTCCATGATCGCAGGCCACCAGAAAATCACCGATGCCTATCTTCTGGGCCTCGCCGTTCGCAATCACGGGCGCCTTGCCACGTTCGATCGATCCATCCCGCTGAAAGCCGTTCAGGGCGCGAGAGCTTCCCACCTCGCCGTGATCGCCTGATCCCTACCACGCGTCGCGATTGGCGATAGAGACGCGGAAGAAGGGCTTTCCCTTCTCTACCGGGTCGATCACAAAATCCTGCGACGTCTTGGCGGGATCGTAATCGCGCCACAGCCAGGCGAGCGACTCCGGCAGATCGAGAGCGGCCTGCGAGCCGCCGTGCGCCGCGGTGCCGAAGCGGAAATGGAAATCGTACTCTCGAAACTTCAGCGAGTTGGCCATCTCGATGTTCTGCATGGGCCACGAACCGAAGTTGTTTTCGAGATCGTCCGACCCGTCGCTCATCCACATGCGAATGTTTCGCTTGGGATCCTTGCGCACCTTGAACGGATAGATGTCGCCGCCTTCCTGCTTATCCTGCGGCCGCCATTGGATCGAGGTGAAACTGCCCACCGCGCTATGCACCCGGCTGAAATGCTCCGGCATCAGCCAGGCGGCGTTGAAAGCGCAGATTCCGCCCGACGATTCGCCGCCGATGGCCCGGCTGTAGCCATCGGAGCGCAGCTTGTACATCTTCTCGACCTCGGGCAGCACTTCCTCCATGAGGAATCGCGGGTAGCGATCGCTTACCGTGTCGTACTCGATGGAGCGCATCGCCGTCCCGTCGGGCGAGGTGCCGGGCGCGATCAGCACATGCACAATCGGCGGCATGAGTTTCTGCGCTACCAGGTTCTCGGTAACGGTGAACAGCCGCGAGCGCGAATAGTCTCCCACCAGGCCCTGCCCGTCCTGCCACACCATGAGCGCCGACGGCATGGCCGGGTCCACGCCGGGCGAGGCGTAGATCCAATAGTCGGCCTTCATGCCGTCATAAATACGGCTGACGATGGTGCGCTTCTCGGTGACCTTGCCGTGCGGGACGCCGGGCAGTTGGTACGAATCGGGATTGTAGCCCACCGCGTCGCCGCGCGCGCCCAGCGGCTTGCCATCGGCGTAGAACTGGTAGGAGTGGGTGACGCCGGTCCGCATCTTGGCGAGATACATCCACAGCGTGGAGCCGGGGATGGCGGCCATGGCGACGGCGGGGCCGGAATCGACAGAGATGGTCGCGGGCGACGGCGAATCGGCCACGAAGAGATAGTCTTGCCCCCAGACGGCGTTGCCGCCGCGAGCGGAGAGCGTCTTGGTGATGACGTCTTTCAGACCGGGCGCCGCGGGCCCCTTGCGGGCGGCGGCGATGAGCTCTTCCCAGGGAGCGGTCTGGGCGAATAAGGCGGACGAGGCCAGCAGCACAGAGACAGCGATCTTCATAGTGGTCTAGTATATCGCCGTCAAATGTACCGCCACCAACTGTCGCGGCGGCGATCTTTCAACTCGGCAAACCATCGGCACGGGAAGTAGAGGATGCCAATTACTATCGCCCACACCAGGTAAAGCAGAGGCAGGGTCCAACGTTGCGGCGCGGGCACGAAGGTGAAGGGAGCGCTGGCGTACCATTCGGGGTGTATGGTCCCCATCCGCACCAGAGTGACGACCAGTGCCGCGATGTGGATGGCGAAGATGTGCAGCAAATAGTAAAACATCGGCACGCGCCCGAAAGTCGCGAGCAGCCGAGCAAGCCAGCCGCGCGCCTGCTCCGCCAGCGGCAGACAGGCGATGGTTGGTCCGAGCGTCATCAGCAGGTACAGCGGCGACGCGGGGTATTTCTGCTGATTCAGCACGCGCAGCAACACCGGAGGAGCGCCCACGGGCGCCGAAGCGAGCGTCAGGCTACCGACGATCAGAAACAGCGCAGTGGCTGACAAGCCGATTCCCAGGCACAGCCGGCGTCGTTGTCCGGGCTCGCGCAGCAGAATCGCGCCCAGTCCGTAGCCCGCCGCCATCACCCCGATCCAGGGAACCAGAACGTAGAGAATCGAGATGCCCGGCCACGCTTTGCCTCCGGCTGGATACACGAATTCCCAGAAGGGACCGATCAGGTCTCGCACGTGCGGCGGCAGAAGGCCCGGCACATAGGCGAAAGCCTTCTGCAGAAAGATGATGGCCAGCCCGATGACCCCGACAACGCTCGCCGGCAGCCGCACCATCGCCGCAAGCAGAACCATCGACCAGCCGAGCATCCAGATCACGCCGGCGAGCGCAAAGTCCCCGTAATCGAAGTTGAAGGTCCACTCCAGCCGGATCACGGTCATCTCCAGAGCTACCAGCAGGAGGCCGCGGCCGAGCAAGTATCGTGCGAGCGCGCCCGCGTCGGCGAGCTTCCTTCCATATAAGTACGCGCCCGTGCCGGCCAATAAGGCGAACGCCGGCGCGCAGAAGTGCGTCACCCAACGCGTGAAAAAGATGGCCCGAGCCGGACCGCCGGCGGGCAGGCCCGAATACACGCGCACATGATCGATGGCCATCAGCACCATCACCGCGCCTCGGACGATATCGATGGACGAAATGCGCTCCCGCATGTCGTCGAGGCTAGCCGACCGCGGCGCTGTCAGGCAAATTTGTGCAGCCAACGGCGGCAGGAGTGCAGCCGGCGGCGCTACTTCTTCTCGCCTTCACCCAGCAGCGGCAGCGAACCCTCGCTCCCCGGCCCCAGCAGACCTGTCTTCACATAAAGCAGCAACTTATCGCGCGTATCGGTAATATCCAGGTGCCGCATAGTAAGTTGCCCGATGCGATCCTGCGGCGAGAAGACTGACTCACCTTTCTCCATGGTCAGCCGCTCGGGATGGTAAGTCAGGTTCGGGCTGGCCGTTTCCAGAATCGAATAGTCGTTGCCGCGGCGCAGTTCCACCGTCACTTCGCCGGTGATGGCGCGCGCCACCCAGCGCTGCGCCGTCTCGCGCAGCATCATCGCCTGCGAATCGAACCAGCGGCCCTGATACAGCAGGCGGCCCAATCGCATCCCGTTCATGCGGTACTGCTCCAGCGTGTCTTCGTTGTGGATACCGGTAACCAGGCGCTCGTAGCCGATGAACAGCAGCGCCAGCCCGGGAGCTTCATAAATGCCGCGGCTCTTGGCTTCGATGATGCGGTTTTCGATCTGGTCGGAAACTCCCAGCCCGTGCCGTCCGCCGATGGCGTTGGCCTCCAGCACCAGCTTCACCGGATCGTCGAACGTCACGTGGTTGAGCGCCACCGGCTGGCCTTCTTCGAAGCGGATGGTCACCGTCTCGGGCTTGATGGCCACGTCTTCGCGCCACGAAGCCACACCCATGATCGGTTCCACGAGGCGCACGTTCTTATCCAGATGCTCCAGGTCCTTGGCTTCGTGAGTGGCGCCCCAGATGTTGGAATCGGTGGAGTAAGCCTTCTCCACGCTCATCTTATAAGTGAGCCCGTGGCTGGCCATATACTCCGACATTTCCTTGCGCCCGCCCAGTTCGTCGATAAATTTCTGGTCGAGCCAGGGCTTGTAAATGCGCAGCGCCGGGTTGGCCAGCAGGCCGTAGCGGTAGAAGCGCTCGATATCGTTGCCCTTGAATGTGCTGCCGTCGCCCCAGATGTGGACGTCGTCCTCTTTCATGGCCACCACCAGCATGGTGCCGGTGACCGCGCGGCCAATCGGCGTGGTGTTGAAGTAATGCACGCCGGCGGTGGAGATGTGGAACGCGCCGGCTTGCAGCGCGGCAATGCCCTCGCCGACCAGTTGCTTGCGGCAGTCGATGAGGCGGGCTTTCTCGGCGCCGTACAGCAGGGCGCGGCGGGGGATCTCCTCGTAATCGGGCTCGTCGGGTTGGCCCAGATTAGCGGTGTAGGAATACGGAATGGCGCCCTTGGCACGCATCCAATGAATAGCGGCGCTGGTATCCAGTCCGCCGGAGAACGCCAGGCCGACTTTCTCGCCCGCGGGCAGGTGCTGCAGAATATTTCCCATGTTGAACTATTCAGGATACCGTAGGGATTACTTGCGCTCAATGCGGACCAGCGAGTCGCGATAATCGAGCGTGACAATCGAGTTACGAAGGGCGGGATAGCCGAGAATTCCGGTGATCTCGAACTGATGATGGCGAGCGAAATCCGAGAGATCGACCACTACCGCGGGGTCGGCCGACAGCACCCGCGGGCCACAGCGGAAGCGGACTCCTGGCGGAAGCGGAAATCCTTCGATGCCGCCGGCGCTGCTGCGCAGAGCGATTACATTCCCCAGCGGCCAGTAAGTGCGCGACGCGCGCGCGGCGGCCGGTGACACGGCGCTGAAAGTCGCCCCCGTGTCCAGCAGAACATACCCGGACTGCGATTCGTTCAGGACAGTCTGGAGAAAGAACAGGCGATTGTCGACGCGCACGGGAAGATAGCTGGCGTCCTGCACGGGCGGAGCGGACGGATATGCATCCAGGTCGAGGACCTTCCCCGGAACATCCAACCGCGCCAAAAAGCCAGCGAACGTGGACATCGGGATAACTCCGTCGACACCTTCCACCAGCGGGCCGTCGACCACCAGAATGTCGCAGTTACTCAGCACCAGGTCGCCGATTTGCACCGTGCCGGGCGCAGTCCGCCAGCAGGCCGTCGACGACGTGCCGACTCCCACCAGTTCAAACGTCGATCCCGACGATCTGCCGATTTTCGCCGCCGCGCGCCGGTTGAGCATAATATGCTGCGCTCCACTGTCGAGAAGCAGGCGAAGCACCGGTCCGCCGTCGATTCGGGCCTTGAAAAACAGGCCCACGGTTTGCGACCCAGGCGTGATCACCGTATTGAGTTTCAGGGAGTAATGACCGGCAGGGCTGGCCAGAGGGTCGGCGGCGAATGCGGTCGCGGCAGCGGCCAAAATAGCGGCGGCGATGCTTCCGGCCTTCATGATTGTTACAAATTAGCAACAATAATGTTACAAACTTATAACGAAACAGAGCGAATTACAAGATCTTTTTAGACATACGAGCAAGCCTTCAGCTCCGGGGCGGGAGCTTCAGCCCACGACTGGACTTCGGCCATTTCCGTGGGGCAGGATGGCATCCCAATGTCACTTACATTGCCGGAAAGCTGGGATT
>CAZARO010000011.1:0-17219 GCA_964487165.1 uncultured Solibacteraceae bacterium
TTCCCGCTCCAGCGTCCTTACATACTTGCCTCGGTGGCCGGGGCGCTCCACATGACCGGTGCCGTGACTGATCCTGCGGTAGTGTACGACTTCCTAACACTTCACGGTCATAGGACACGCCAGGCTCTGCCAGTGGCCGAAGAGCGGGCGTTTGTCGAACAACCCGGACGGCGACTCTGTTGCGGCTGCCCGCCCAAGGTCAATCGGTCAATCTACGATAACGCCGTCTTCACTTACTTGGGACTGTATGGAGTATCGGTGTACTTTTTTGCCTCGTCCAATGCGCCTCGAGTGTTGTCTTTGGTCCCAAGGGCCAGTCGATACTCCATGAGCGCTCGGTCGCGGGCGTGGATAGCATCGTAGATTTTGCCCATATAGAGATGCGCCCATACTTCAGTCCATTTTGGGTTCAAATCTCCATTTAGCACTTCACGGCATTCGTTGATTGATTTCACGTAGTCGGCTTGTAAGAAGTAAATTTCACAGATTCGGAAATGAACGAGGGAACTAATCCGACTAGTCTTGAGTTCTTGCCGGCACTTAGCCAGGGTGTCGCAGTCGTTGCCTTGGCCTAATCCAAGTCCAGCGAATAAAGCAGCGATCGCCAGTGGTTTCATGGGTCACTCCGCAGGGCCATTATATTGCAAAATAGTGATATTGCGAACTGCCGTGCGGCGTCTTCTAACGGCCCGGCGGCAGTGGTATCAGCGTCTCGCCATCCTTCGTACCCCGGCTGAATGCCTCCACCCTGGACCCAGACGCCGATACTGCGCCAGCCACTCGATTTGCCCGCCAACACTCGTATCGGCGGCCTCGTGATGCTTATTTTCGTCAGCAGCTTCCAGGAATCGCCGTCTCGCGCCAGGATCAGTGTTGTGCAGCCACCGCTTCCGCACCAGTCCTTGCTCTTCAGATACACAATTGCTTCCGCCTTGCCGTCGCCGTTGAGGTCCACAAATACAGCGTCATACCGGTCTTTCAAATGGCTATCGAAAGTGTCAAGAAACACCCGCAAGGATTTCCTTGCAGACGTATCGCCCTGGCCGGACGACTTAGCAGGGTACATAACATAAAAGGGTAAGCAGTTTCCGACCGTTAAGGCAACCAGAGCGATGAGTTGGGAGCCGGGCATCCCTCACTCTTAACACGCGTCATCTTGGATCCAACCCAATCGGGCCACTACACTCCCCGCCGTCTGTCCACCCGCGCACTGCGCCCCGCGCTACGCTCGTCTCCCGGAAATCCGCGGAACTCGGCCATCCAAACACCCCCTGATGTTCATGGAATGGGTCAACCGAGGTCGCACTTTTTCGGTAACCACACCCACTCCCCTTGCGTTTGTCCGTAAGGAGGCGCACATGATGTGGCGAGTCGCTCTCTTGTCGATTGCGGCGCCTTTGCTGGCGCAGCAGCAGAATGTCGACCTGGTGCTGGTCCTGGACGCCACGCCGGGAATGCAGCGGAGCCTGTCGGTTGCGTTTTTCCGCCCCGACCCGGCGGATCGCGTCGCGGTTCTTGCCGTCACTTCCAAGTCCCGCCTGGCGCAGAGTTTCACCAACGATCGCCAAAAGCTCACGGCTGCCATCGAGGGGTTAGGCCGCCGATCGGCGGTTCCCGTCAGTTTGGGGATGGCGCCATCGCCCAGCGAGCCCAAGATCCGCCTCTTTCGCGCCTTGCTGGATGCGGCCCGGTTGTTTCAATCGCTGCCGGTGGTCCCTGGCCGCCATCGCGTCATACTTGCCGTCTTCGGGACCGACGATAAATCGTTCTCGCCGACAGCGGACGAAGTGAAGTTGGCGTTGTCCGCTGCTCAAATTACGGCATTCGGGATACCGGTCCCTCGCCACGATTACCAGCCTGCACTCGATCCGAGACTGGCAACGCCTCCGACTCTGCCGGGCACGGTCAATCGGACACCCGGCGATCTCGCGCCGCTTCCCGAGGCAACCATGACGAGGCTCGCGGCTTGCGCCACGGTAATACGAGCGGACGCCGCTTCCGGCAATGCGAGCATCCTCGCCATTCTGAACCAGGTCCGATCCAGCCCGACACAAAATCCACCTCAACCGTAGGGCCGGGCGACAAGTTCCAAAACCTCGTTGGCCTTTTCGAGGCATTGTATATAGTAGCGATTTCAGCGGAAAATGGGACCCAGATCCCCGTTACGACAGCGGGCGCACTCACCTATCACCCAAGTGTGCCCGCACCTTTCCCAGCAGAAGATCATCGAATTTTTCGCGTCCCTTCAACAGCTTGCCGGTGCTGGTATACTCGGGCTTCGGAGGCTGCCAGATGCGCGGACGCATGTTCGGTGCGTTCTTCGTTGCTGCTCTTTTGTTCAGGTTGGGGGTCGCCACTCTGGTCGGGGCATTCCACTGGTTCGGGCGTTCGGAAGTGGAAGTGATCGCGCTGAACTTCGTTCAGACTGGCGATTATTCGCTCTATGGCGTACCGTCGGCCTACGCCACGCCCGTTTTTCCGCTCTTCCTCGCCGGGATGTTCAGCGTCTTCGGGACTGGTGTGCTCGAAAAAATCGTGACGGTCACGCTGGCCTGCGCGGCGTCGGCGCTATGTTGCGCGCTGTTGCCGCTCTTCCTTTTCGATGCCGGGTTCGATCGCCGCGTCGCCCTGCTTGCCGGCGGCCTCAGCACGCTTTACATCGGCTCGCTGGAAACGCAGATCGATGGCAACGTCGAGGGACCCTACGTGGCGGTCGCCCTGCTGGTTCTGATTTGGGCTGCCCTGCGCATGTGGCGCGATGGATGGTGGCAAGCGCGCACGCCGTGGTGGCTTTACGCATTTTGCGGATTCTGCGCCTTGCTCAATCCCAACCTTATCCCGGTGACCGTGGGGTTACTCCTGGCCGGGGCCATCGCCTGCCCCGCCGCGGCTCGCCGGCGTTATTTGCGCCAGGCGGCGCTGGCCGTCCTTGGCATCCTGGTCTTTCTGGCGCCATGGGGAGTTAGTAACTATCTGCGCTTAGGCGCGCCTATCCTGACGCGCAGTAACTTCGGCACGGAATTCTGGGTATCTAACGGCCCTGGCAGAACGTTCGACCATCCGAATAACTATCACAAATTTCATCCCAGCCAAAACAACGCCGAAGCCGCCAGTGTTGCGGACCTCGGAGAGGTGGAATATAACCGCATCAAACTCGCGGAAGGTCTGGCGTGGGTCCGCAGCCACCCCGGCGAATTCGCCCGCTGCACCGCCCAGCGAATCGCCGCCTGGTGGTTTCCGCCGCACCCGCCCCTCGTTCTGGCGCCGAAGGCCGTGCTGACGCTCGCGGCGTTCGCCGGCCTTTGGCTGATGTTCCGGAGCCACCGGCTGGTGGCGTGGCTGCTGGCGATCACCTGGATTACATTTCCGGCCGTCTATTTTCTGGTGCACTGGAGCAGCCGATACAGGGCTCCGATGGAGTGGCAGTTGCTGCTCTCCGCATCCGTGGCTCTCGTCGCCGCTTACCGGGCGGTGGCCAGGCCGCAGAAGGATGCAACCGTCCAGGTTCCGGCGGCCGTTTGAGCGGCGCGGAATCCCCCACCCCGACTTGATACACTGAACGAACCGGAGGTTCGATATGAAATATCGGATGCCATTCGCCCTTTTCTTCGCGGCCTGCACGTTCGGTGCTTCGGGCACCGTTCACCTGCTGCAGAAACCCGCTATGAACAAGACCGAAATCGTCTTTTCTTACGCGGGCGATTTGTGGACCGTCAGCCGCCAGGGCGGCATGGCCACGCGTCTCACCGCCGGCGCCGGCCAGGAAAGCGCCGCCGCCTACTCTCCCGATGGCAACACCATCGCGTTTTCGGGCGAGTACGATGGCAATACCGATGTCTTCACCGTGCCCGCTGCCGGCGGCGTTCCCAAACGCGTCACCTATCATCCCGACGCGGATGTGGTGGTGGGCTGGTCGCCGGACGGTAAGCAGATTCTCTTCCGCTCGAACCGCGAAAGCTACTCCCGCTACACGCAACTCTTCACCGTTCCTCCGGAGGGCGGACTCCCGGAAGCGCTGCCGCTGCCCATGGCCTACCGCGGCTCGTATTCGCCCGACATGAAGCGCATGGCGTACCAGCCGCTGGATGGCGGGCAGTTCGCCGCCGATGGCAATAACTTCGTCTCCTGGAAGCGCTACCGCGGCGGGCGCGCCAGCTATATCTGGACGGTGGATTTTGCCGACCTGAAGACGGAGAAAATTCCGCGCACCGATTCCAACGATTTCGACCCCATGTGGATTGGCGACAAGATCTATTTCCTCTCCGACCGCAACGGCCCCGTCACCCTGTTCCAATACGATCCGCGCTCGAGGAAAGTCGATCAACTGCTCAAGAACGCCTGGAAGGATATCGCGTACGCCACCGCCGGTCCGGGCGGAATCGTCTACGAGCAGTTCGGGCAGATCCATATTTACGACATCGCCGCGCAGAAGGAACGCCAGGTGCCGATCGAGATGGCGGCCGATCTCACCGAAGTGCGGCCGCGCTTCCAGAACGTAGCGCGCGAACTGCGCGAAGCCAGAATTTCGGCCACGGGCGTGCGCGCGGTCTTTGAGGCGCACGGCGAAATCTTCACCGTCCCCGCCGAGAAGGGCGATATCCGCGACCTTACGAATTCCCCGGGCGTGATGGAGCGATCGCCCGCCTGGTCGCCGGACGGCAAGACCGTGGCTTACTTCTCCGATGAATCGGGCGAGTACGCCCTGCACCTCAAATCGCAGACCGGCGAAGGCGAGACGCGCAAGATCGCACTGGCGGGCCATTCGGCCTACTATTCGAATCCCCAATGGTCGCCGGACAGCAAGTACCTCGCCTTCGACGACAACCAGTTGCACCTGTGGCAAGTCGACGTGGCGTCCGGCAAGCTGACCAACGTGGATACCGACTATATCAGCGAAGGCGGCATCGATTTCGCCTGGTCGGGCGACTCCAAGTGGATCGCCTACTCCAAGTCGCTCGCCAATCGCCAGCATGCCCTGGCGATCTATTCGACGGAGAGCGGCAAGAGCGAGCAGGTGACCGACGGCATGAGCGACGCCCGCCATCCGGCATTCGACCGCGACGGCCAGTACCTGTACTTCACCGCCAGCACCAATTACGGGCCCACGCAGAGCGGGCTCGACATGACCAGCGACGAGCACGAAGTGACCAGCAGCGTCTATCTCATCGTGCTGGCGAACAATGTGGCATCGCCTCTGGCGCCGGAGAGCGACGAAGAGAAGGCCGCGGAACCCGGGGCAGCCGCGGAAGACGGTACGGCCGCCGGTGGGCGCGGCGGACGCGGCGGGCGCGGCGGCGGTAATGGCGCCGCGGCGGCCAATACGCCACCCAAGCCGGTCCATATCGATTTCGACAAGATCCAGCAGCGCATCGTCGCGCTCGCCCTGCCGGCGCGTTCCTATTCGGAACTGGTTGCCGGCCGCGCGGGCTTCTTCTACATCATGGAAGGCGGCGGGCGCGGCGGCGCGGGTGGCGGCGGAAATACGCTTTCGCGCTACGACCTCAAGGCGCGCAAAGTGGAGAAGCTGGCCGATAACGTGAGCTCGTTCGACCTTTCGGCGAACGGCGAGAAGATGCTTCTCCGTATGGGCGGCGGCGGTGCCGGCGGCCGTGGCGGCCGCGGAGGAGATGCCGCGGCAGGCCCGCAGTACGTCATCGTTTCCGCTTCGGCGCCGGTGAAGGCCGGCGAAGGCGCGCTGCACCTCACCGACGTGGAAGTGCGCGTCGACCCCATCGCTGAGTGGAAGCAGATGTATCACGAGGTATGGCGCATCGAACGCAGCTACTTCTACGATCCGAACCTGCACGGCTTGAACGTGGCCGATGCCGAGAAGGAATACGAGAAGTATCTTGACTCGCTGGGGTCGCGCACCGATCTCAACTACATCATCCACGATATGATCAGCGACATGAGTGTGGGGCACCTGCGTGGTGGCGGCGGCAATATTCCGGCCGCGCGCACAGTGAGCGGCGGCCTGCTGGGTGCGGACTACGAGATCGCCAATGGGCGCTACCGCTTCAAACGCATCTACACGGGCGAAAGCTGGAACCCCAACCTGCAGGCTCCGCTGGCGGCTCCCGGCCTCAACGTCAATATCGGAGACTATCTGCTGGCGGTCAATGGCGTGGAGCTTACCGCCAAAGACGATGTCTCCCAGTTGCTCGAAAACACCTCCGGTAAGCGCGTCACCCTGCGCATCGGGGCCGATCCGTCGGGCGCCAATGCGCGCGAGATCACGGTGGTCCCCGCGGCCAGCGAAACGGCGCTGCGCACGCAGGCATGGATTGAAGGCAACCGCCGCAAAGTGGATGAATTGAGCGGCGGCAAACTGGCCTACGCCTACATGCCCGACACCGGCCAGGGCGGCCTCACCAGTTTCACGCGCTATTACTTCGCCCAGTCCGATAAGGAAGGCGCCATCATCGATGAGCGTTTCAACAGCGGCGGGCAGGTGGCCGATTATGTGATCGACGTGCTGAGCCGGCCGCTGGAAGGCTTCTGGAGCCCGCGCTACGGCGCCATCTATCGTTCCCCGGCGGCCGCGATTTTCGGACCCAAGGTGATGATCGTCAATGAATTCGCCGGCTCGGGCGGCGATTGCATGCCGTGGATGTTCCACTACAACAAGGTGGGCACGCTGGTGGGCAAGCGGACCTGGGGCGGGCTGGTGGGTATCGGCTCGTACCCGCCGCTGATGGACGGCGGCAACGTGACCGCGCCCAGTTTCGGCTTCTTCAATCCCGAAGGCCAGTGGGATGTGGAGAACAAAGGCGTGACGCCCGATGTGGAAGTGGAGCTGGATCCGAAGGCCATGCACGACGGGCATGACCCGCAACTGGAGCGCGCCGTAGCGGTCGCCATGCAGCAGATGAAGGAACATCCCGCGACCGTGCCGCATCGGCCGGCGTTCCCGAACTACAACGGGCCGAAGCCGCCCGCGGGCTCGGGCACCGGCAGCGGAGGCGGCGCGGCGAAGCAGTAAGTACCGCAGTCCGGGTGCCGCGTTTTTGACCCTGCCCGCGGTAACTTGGGCTATCCTGAACCTGAGATGCCGGTAATCGTTTCCCTGCTCCGCGGAGTGAATGTCGGCGGCAACAACATGGTCAGGATGGATGCGCTCCGCGGCCTGTACGAATCCCTCGGGCTCCGTAAAGTGGAGACGTTCATTCAAAGCGGCAACGTCGTTTTCTCGACACAGGCCCGCGACCGGAAGGCGCTGGCCAAGCGCATCGAAGAAGCCATCGAAAAGAGCTGCGGCTTTCACTCCGACGTCGTGCTTCGCAATGCCGCCGAACTGCGCGATGTTCTCGCACGCAACCCCTTCGCGGAGCGGCCGGACATCGACCCCGCCAAGCTGCTCATCGTGTTCCTGGCATCCGAGCCCGACCCGGAAGGTTGCGCCAAAGTGCGCGCGCTCGACATCCAGCCCGAGGAACTGCACGTCCTCGGGCGCGAGGTCTATGTCTACTTCGCCAACGGCCTGGCGCGGCCTAAACTCCCGTGGACCCAGATCGGAAAGTACCTCAAGACGCCCGCCACCGCCCGGAACGTGACCACCGTTGGCAAGCTGCTCGCCATGGCCGAGCGGCTGGAGACTGCGGAGTGAATCGCGCCCTCGGGCTGCTGCTGTTCGCGGCCGTCCTGCTCGCCGGCTGCGGGCCTTCGGCGCCGGTACACGCGCCCAAGGTCGATCCCACCGCGGAAGCCTGGTATGCGCCGACCGCCGAAAGGCTCACCAGGATGGACCGCACGGCGGAGCAGTTGTTTCAAAGCGGCCATGCCGATGAAGCCGCCGCCATCGTGACCGGCGGAGAGCCCCTGCAGACCCGCCTGCTGGCTGCTCCGCGCCCGACTCTGGAGGCCATGGAAGCCATCGCCGACCTGGACCGCATCTACGCCCGGATGCTCGTCTCCAACGGTTACTTCGGATCGGCCAGGCTGCTTTTTCAGAAGAATGTCACTCGCTGGAAGACCTGGAAACCGCCGACACCCGAGACGCAGCGCCGTCTGCAGGAAGCCAATTCCGATATCGCCGAATGCGACCGTCACATGGGCGGATAAAATGCCGTCTGCATCGATCGTCTATACTGATGCATATGGGAAAGACGCGCACTACCTTGAATCTGGACGCTGAATTGCTTCAGAGCGCGCGTGAATACAGCGGAATCCAGGCAAAGACGGCTCTGATTCATGAGGCATTGCGGGAACTCATTTCGCGAGAGGCGGCCCGCCGCCTCATCGCCCTGGGCGGCACGATGCCGAAGGTGCAGGCCGGAAGGCGCCGGCGATCCGTGAAGACGCGATGACCCTGGTGGACACCTCGGTGTGGGTCAATCATTTCCGCCGGCCTGAAGCGGCGCTGGTGCAATTGCTGGCCGATGGGATGGCGGGCATACACCCGTACGTCATCGGGGAGCTCGCCTGCGGCAACCTCAGAGACCGCGAGGGCACCCTGCGCCTGCTCGGAGCCCTTCCCCGGGCCAACGTTGCCAGCGAAGCCGAAGTTCACCGCTTACTGGAATCCTGTCGCCTGTGGGGCACCGGTCTGGGGTGGGTGGATCTCCATTTGTTGACCGCGGCGGCAGTGGCCGGGTGGCGCCTGATGACGGCTGACGCTTCCCTGAACAGGGCCGCCGCGAAGGCCGGCGTCGCGCATTAAGCGACGATATCTATGTCCGTGGCGCAGGGGGTTCGTAGAAGCGGGGAACCTTGTGGCCGGTACGAGCCTCGTGCGCGAGCTTCCTGCGAACGGCAACTCCAATCCTCGGAGAGCTCTTCGGTGCGGCGTTCGGAAGCAGTGCTTCCACCCGCAAAACGTCTTCTTCCGTGCCGCCTCTTAGCTTGTAAATCGCAGCCCAGGCGTCGCGTGACTCCTGGCTCGATGACAGCCACGTCTCCACATAGGCGTCCCGCATCTCCCTTGCAATCGTCGTGCACTCCTCACAAGCCATCTTCACGATTCCTACTCCACCCGTTCGATCTTCGCGCCCGCCCCGGCCAGCTTCGCTTCAATCCTCTCGTAGCCGCGATCGATGTGGTACACGCGGTCGATCACCGTCTGTCCGCGCGCTACCAGCGCCCCCAGCACCAGCGACGCGCTGGCCCGCAGGTCTGATGCGATCACCCCCGCGCCGGTCAACTGGCGCGGACCCGCCACGATGGCCTGCTTGCCGTCCAGGCGTATGTTGGCGCCCATGCGGGCCAGCTCCTGCGCATGCATGAAGCGGTTCTCGAAGATGGTCTCCACCACGATGGCGATGCCTTCGGCCTGCGTCATCAGCGCCATATACTGCGCCTGCAGATCGGTGGCGAATCCGGGATATTCCTCGGTGGTCATGTCCACGGATCGCAACCGCCCGGACGCGCGCACGCGCAAGGAGACGGCGTCCGGCTGTGTCACGTCGGCCCCCGCCTGTTGCAGTTTGGACACGAGCGCCTCCAGGTGCTCCGGGGCGCAACCAGTCACCGTGACGTCGCCGCCCGTGATGGCGCCGGCAATCAGGAACGTGCCGGCTTCGATGCGGTCGGGGATGATGGTGTGCTCCGCGCCATGCAGCCGCTCCACGCCTTGAATGCGGATGGTGGAAGTGCCCGCGCCCTCGATCTGCGCGCCCATCGCGGTCATCAGGTTGGCCAGGTCCGATACTTCCGGCTCGCGGGCGGCGTTGCGCAGCACGGTTTCCCCTTTGGCCAGGACAGCGGCCATCATGAGATCCTCGGTGCCGGTGACGGTGATGCGGTCGAAGTGCACGGTGGCGCCGCGCAGGCCATCGGGCGCCACGGCTTCAATGTAGCCATGCGCCTGGTCGATGCGCGCGCCCAGCTGTTCCAGCCCGAAAATGTGCAGATTAATGGGCCGCGCGCCGATGGCGCATCCGCCCGGCAGCGATACGCGCGCCCTCCCGCAGCGCGCCACTAGCGGACCCAATACCAGGCTGGACGCGCGCATCGTCTTCACCAATTCATACGGCGCTTCTGGGCTCGAGATCCGCGGTGTCGTAAGGCGCACCGTGGAGCCGTCGATGTCGACCTGCGATCCGATATCCACCAGCAGCCGCTGCATGGTGCGGATGTCGCGCACCCGCGGAATGCGGCGCAGCGTGACCGCTTCTTCGGTGAGCAGCGCCGCGGCCAACGCCGGCAGCGCCGAATTCTTCGATCCATTAGTGGGGATCTCCCCGTGGAGGGCGGTTCCGCCCGTGACTACGAATTTGTCCATGTTAGTAAGCTTTCAGCTGTCGGCTATCTGCTTTCAGCACCCCTGATGCGCCTGCGGCGCAATACATGAAGTCTGAAGCTTTGGGAAGCTAAGTGGGGCAGGTTGTCAACCTGCGGCGGGTTGGTAACCCGCCCGGTACTAACCATCGATACAGCGGAGGGCCGATTGCCAATCGGCTGCAGGATGCCATCCTGACCCACAGAGGACGCCCTGTGCCATCCAAAACTCAACAATTTAGGGGCTTCGACTCCATGCCTGTGTAGGACACGCTTTAGCTTGTCCAGCCCGCGGCGCCACGGGTGGCGCAGGCGCCAGCTGAACGCCAATAGCTGGAAGCTCATATCGCCTTCGCAATCCTTCCGCCCGACGCTGTCAGCCGCTGCTCCGCTTCTTTGCGGCCGATTCCCGCCTTCGCCATAACAATCGCCGTGCGCACGCTTTCGCCCGACTGCACTAGTAACTCGCTCGCGCGCTGGTAGGATACTCCGGCCGCCTGCGCCACGATGCGCCGCGCGCGGTCCACCAACTTCGCGTTCTTCGGCTGCACATTCACCATGAGGTTGCCGTAAACGAAGCCCAATCGCACGCACGCCCCCGTGGAGAGCATGTTCAATACCAGTTTCTGCGCGGTGCCGGCCTTCATCCTGGTGGACCCGGCCACTACTTCCGGCCCCACCAGCGGCGTAATGGCGATGTCGCAGGCGCGCGCCAGTTCGGAATCGGGCGTGCAGCTGATCCCCACCGTAACGGCGCCCAGCCTGCGAGCCTCCGCCACGGCGCCGAGCACGTAGGGCGTGCGTCCGCTGGCGGCGATCCCCACCAGCACGTCGCTCGCCGTGAAGCCGCGGGCAAGAAGGTCGCGGACGCCGATCGAAGGGTCATCTTCGGTAGTCTCGGTAGCGCGGCTGAGCGCCGCTTCCCCGCCCGCGATGATCCCCTGCACCATAGCCGGAGGCGCGCTGAAGGTAGGCGGGATTTCTGAAGCATCGAGCACGCCCAGGCGTCCGCTGGTGCCCGCGCCGATATAGAACAGCCGCCCGCCGCGTTCGATTGCCGCCACAATCGCATCCACCGCGCGCGCGATCGCCGGAATCTCGCGCTCCACCGCGCCGGCTACCTTGCCATCTTCGGCGTTGATGATGCGCAAGGCTTCTTCGGTGGACACCGCATCCAGCGATGCGGACGCGGGATTCCCTTGTTCCGTGAGAAGGTCTTCGAGCACGTGTTCTTCTGTCAGGCTAACATCAGTCGGGCGCCGCCACGTTATATTCAAAGTAGTGCGCTATCTTCTCACGGGCCGCCAGCCTGAGCCCGCAGCCATTCTTCTGGTGGAAAGCGGTTCGCGCGGCATTCTGGAACGGATGCTGCCCCCCTTGCGGCAGTCCTGGGGCAAGGGTGTGCCCATCGATCTGGTGAGCTGTTTCGCCACTCTGCCGAAGGGCTTTCCGCCCGAGACGCGCCTCTATCGCGTGGCCGATTATCGCGGACCCGAAGGCCGTGGCAAGCTGTATCGCGAACTCGCGGCCAACGGATATTCGCACGTCGGCATGATTTGCTCCGCTGAGCCGCTCATGACCAAATGGAAGTGGATGTTGGCGTCGCGCCTTCCGGCAAAAGTGTTTGTCATCAATGAGAACGCCGATTATTTCTGGCTCGACCGCCTCCATCTCTCCAACATCTGGGCTTTTGTACTCTTGCGCACCGGGCTCGCCGGAAATGGCGCGGTCCGCATTCTGGCGCAGCTGTTTTCCTTCCCGTTCACGTTCGCGTACCTGTTACTCTATGCAGCATCGGTCCATACCAGACGAGCTTTCCGCAGAGGTTGAGATATGAAATGCATTCATGTGAATGTTGTTGGCGGCCCTGAAAATATGCTGCTGGTGGACGTGCCGGCGCCCGTTCCCGGCCCCCAACAGGCGCTTGTAAAAATCGCTGCCAGCGGCGTGAATTTCATCGACGTTTATTTCCGCACGGGTCTGTATAAGGCCGACCTGCCGGTGGTGCTGGGCAGCGAGGCGGCCGGTACCGTGGAAGCGGTCGGCCCCGGTGTCACCGAAGTGGCGCCTGGCGACCGCGTGGCCTATACCATGGCGCGCGGCTCATATGCCGAGTACGCGGTGGTGCCTGCGTGGCAACTGGTCAAGATTCCCGCCCACGTCGAGTTCACCGTCGCGGCGGCCGCCATGCTGCAGGGCATGACGGCCCACTACCTGACCCACTCCACCTATCCGCTGAAGAGCGGCGCCACCTGCCTGGTACACGCCGCCGCGGGCGGCACCGGCGGACTCATCGTGCAGATGGCGAAGATGCTGGGTGCACGCGTCTTCGGTACGGTCTCCACCGAAGCCAAGGCGCAAATCGCCCACCAACACGGCGCCGATGAAACCATTCTCTACACGCAGCAGGATTTCGAAGCCGAAACGCGGCGCCTCACCGGCGGGCGCGGCGTCGACGTGGTCTACGATTCCGTCGGCCGCACTACCTTCGATAAGAGTCTGGGCTGTCTGCGGCCGCGTGGAACCCTGGCGCTGTTCGGCCAATCGAGCGGCTCCGTGCCGCCGTTCGACCCCAATATCCTAAACGCGAAAGGGTCGCTATTTCTCACCCGTCCGAGCCTGGCCTTCCACCTCCAGACACGCGACGAACTGGTATGGCGCGCCGGCGACGTGCTCGGCTGGATCGACACCGGTAAGCTCAAGCTGCGCATCGATAGCACTTACCACCTGGCTGACGCCGCCGCGGCACACCGCGCTCTCGAAGGCCGCCACACCACCGGCAAACTGCTGCTCACCGTTCCGTAAGAAGATGACGAAGAAAGCCCTCAGCCGCGCTTCTGTGGGGCAGGATGTCATCCTGCGGGACCTAGAGGGTGCCTCTGGCAACCCGCCTGCCGGAGCCACCTCTGGTTCCTCGCAAACAACCGCATGACTCTGCAGGCCAAGTTGACCCTGGGCACGGTGCTGTTGGCCACCGTGATTGTCGCCGTAATCTCGGCTGTCGACCTGGGTAACATCATGGACGTGCAGTTCGAATCCGCGCTGCGGCAGGCCAACCGTGTGGCCGACACGGTAGTCAGCGATGTCCGCGACGCACTCAATAGCCACAAGCAACAACCGCTCCCCGAAGCTCTCACTAGCGACCGCCTGGCGGAGCAGCTCAAGACCGAGGTGACTTATTCCAAAGAGATTTTCGAGGTCGCGATCGTCGACGAGCACGACGAAATCCTCGCCGACAGCATCGCCGAACGGCGCGGGGAGAAGAGTCAGCGATACGGAGACCTGGACCCCGTAGTCACGAAGACCGGCTGGTATCGGAAGCTGCAGGTGCTGAGAGGCCGCAGCGCCAACTATTACCAGGTGGAGCGAAAGTTGGGGCCGCCGACGATTTTCGTCCGCGTGGTGGTAGAGCCGGCCTTCATCCGCAAGGCCATCACTCCCGACCTGGAATTGAGCGCCCGCAACGCGATCGTCTCTGTGATCGGCGCCATCTGCCTCACGTTCCTCTTTTCTGCCTTCGCATTTCGTCCGCTGGCCCGCTTGCGCCGCCAGCTCGATCTGCTCACCAGCGGCGAATATGGACCGGAGAACGCCACCCGCAAGCCCGCCGGCGACGAGGTCTCCATCATGTCTTCCAAAGTGAGCCTGCTGGGAGAGCGGCTGCGCGGCGCGCAATACGAAGTTTCCGACCTGCGCGGCAACATCGACCGCCTGCTGCAGGACCTCGAAGACGCCGTTCTGATTTTCAATCGCGAGAGCCGCCTGGTCTTTGCTTCCGGATCGGTGAGCCGCTTCTTGGGCCGGGAACGCGCCGGCCTCTCCGGCGAAACCATCGCCGCTATTTTTCCGCCCTCCACGAATCTGGGATTCCTGATCGCGCAGGTCGCCGAGACCGGCATCGTCATTCGCAATCGAAGGATTCCGCTGGAACCGGTATCGGGAGCCGGCGAGCCGGGCCCCTCCGTGCTACTGCTCTCCGTGGATTTGTTGCAGGCCCCATCCGGCAGCCGCACGGGACTGCTGGTACGCCTGCGCGATCCCGAAGCGCAGCGCCAGATCGGCCGTCAATTGCAGACCGCCGACCGGCTGGCGGCCATCAGCCGGATCTCCGGCGGCGTGGCTCACGAGGTAAAGAACCCGCTCAATGCCATTCTGCTGCACGTGGAAGTGGCGCGCACGCGCCTCGCGCGCGGCGAGGCCGACGTCACCCCGCAAATGGAAGTCATCTCGCGCGAAATCCTCCGGCTGGACCGCGTGGTGAAGACGTTTCTCGATTTCACGCGGCCGGTGGAACTGAACTATCGCGTCACCCCGCTGCGCGAAGTTCTGCGCGAGATCGAGGAGTTGACCCGTCCACAGGCTGAGGCGGGAAAGATCCATATGGTGGCCGAACCGGACCCCGATGGCGTGGATGTGCGGGTGGACCGCGACATGTTCAAGCAGGCCTTTCTCAACGTGGTAGTCAACGCCATGCAGTCCATGCCGGGTGGCGGCGAGTTGCTCTTGCAATGCTCCAGCAGCGGCGACACCGCGGAGATCCGCATCTCCGACACCGGCGTGGGCATCCCACCGGAATTGCGGGAGAAAATTTTCCGCTTGTACTTTACTACCAAGCCGGCCGGCAGCGGGATCGGGCTGGCGATGACGTTCCGGATCGTACAATTGCACGATGGTACAATCGACTTCAGCAGCGAACCCGGGAAGGGAACTACTTTTGTGATCCGCCTGCCGATTGCCGTGTGAGCGAGGCTCTCAAAATGAGACGCGCGAAAATCGTCTTTGTCGCCGCCATGACGATTCCACTGGCCGGCTGTGTGTTGAATGGCCAACCCAAAACGGTAGCGTACTCCCCGCCGCCGCCGAAACCGGCGCCCGCGCCGCCGCCGGAGCCGCTCTCCATTCCGCAGACACACGTAGATCTTCCGCCGTCCCAGCCCTGGAATCCCGACGCGGTGAAGACTGAGCAGCCTCCCGACCCGCCTCCGCCGGTCCAGCCGAAACCGCCGGCCGCGCCGGCGAGGACCACGCGCGCGCCCGCGCCGAAACCCGTGGAGCCGCCGCCCGCGCCCGACCCCGAGGCCGCGCCCGAGCGTCCTCCCATTCAGGAGATTCTGTCGACTGAAGAGCAGAAGCGGCTCAAGGACTCGGTGCAGAAGCACCGAACCGAGATTCGCACGCTGGTTTCGCAAGCCCAACAGGGCGGCCACCACTTGACCGCCAGTCAGAAAGATACCCTAGTGAAGATCGAACAATTTATAAAGCAATCGGAACAGGCCGAAAATACCGGCGATATACGCTCCGCGGACGAGTTTGCGGAAAAAGCCAACATTCTCGCCACGGAGCTGCAAAGTGGAAAATAACGAGTTCGAACAGAGGAGGCAAACCGTCGCCGCCGGGCTCGCGGAGCGCAAGCTGGACAGTCTGCTGGTTTCCTGGGGCCCGAATCTGCGCTACCTTTCCGGCTTCACGGGAAGCAGCGGGCTCCTGCTCCTGACGCCCGGCAGGTCAGTCCTCTTCACCGATCCGCGTTACACCATCCAGGCCGGCCAGGAATCCACCTGCCAGGTGCGGATTGCGAAGGGGCCGCTGGTGGTCGACATGGTGGCGGCTATCGCCAAAATGCGCCTGCGCCGCGTGGGCTATGAACCCGCAATGATGAGCTGCGACGCCTACCAGTCGCTCGACGCCAAGATGCCCGCGAAGACGGCGCTGGTGCCCGTGAGGGGTCGGATCGAGGAGCTGCGGATGGTGAAATCGCCCGCTGAAATCGAGCGCATCCGCCGCTCCGTGGATACCAATTCCAAGGCCTTCGAGCAAGGTGTGGCGCGCGTGAAGCCCGGCATGAAGGAACAGGATCTGGCGGCCGAACTGGAATATCGCATGCGCCGTCTGGGCGCGGAGAAGCCGTCATTCGAGACTATTGTGGCCGGCGGCGCGCGCTCCGCCTTACCGCACGCGCAGCCCACCGCTTCGCGCTTCGAGAAGGGCGGGCTGATCGTGGTGGACATGGGAGCGCTGCAGGAAGGCTACTGCAGCGATATGACCCGCATGCTGTTCCTCGGCACACCGGGCGCCCGCGTGAAGCGCACGTATCGGGCGGTGCTGGAGGCGCAACTGGCGGGTATCGACGCGGTTCGTGCCGGCGCGGGCAGCGCGGCGGTGGACGCGGCCGCGCGCAAGGTGCTTCATGGTTACGCGCTCGACCAGGCGTTCATCCACTCTACAGGCCACGGCCTGGGGCTCGAGATCCACGAGCCGCCACGTCTCGGCAAACGCGACAAGACCCGGCTCCAGGCGGGCATGGCTATCACCATCGAACCTGGCGTGTACCTGGAAGGCTTCGGCGGGATCCGCATCGAGGATACGGTGCTGGTGACGGAGAAAGGCTGCGAGGTTTTGACGCCGACGAGTAAAGAGTTGCGGGTGATTTAGAATCAAGAGTAAGATTAAGGGGGCTATCTATGGCCAACGAGGAACGGTTCGACCGCATTGACGCCAATATTGAACGGCTCAGTGAATCCGTTAGAGAGATTCGCGACGGCTTGGCCCGTCTCACCCAGTTTGTGCTGGATTTCAGGCAGGAGACCGCTCAGCACTTCGAAGTCATCGATAACCGTTTGGACGTTCTCACCGCAACTATATCCAACATCGAGGCGAGATTCCCAACTCTGATCAAAGGCGTCCTCGACTTCGGAAAGCTCGCCACGCAAATCACGAACGAGCAATTCAGGAATAGGCACTCTACCGCGGAACTCGCCGCCCGCATGGATCGCCTCGAAGAGAAAGTTTCCAAACTGGTCGATCCCGCGGCGTAAGTCCCCCCAGGATAACCGGACCTTCCTTTCCCGATTTACGCCTTGACAACCCTCCCTTCTTGTGTGCATATTGAAATTGGAAGCGGGTTGAATTCGTTTCCAATATCGCGATCCCCTTCACGGGGGAGCCATACACTAAGGAGGAAGTTACATAGAACCAGTCCACAAGATGGGCGGCTTTCGGCTTCC
>CAZARO010000012.1:0-17186 GCA_964487165.1 uncultured Solibacteraceae bacterium
CATCGAACGGTAACTGCGTCTTTGTCCCCGTGTCTCACCGAAGGGGTTCACCCCAACGGCTGCGGTTATTCGGCCAATGTCAACGGGTTCGTGACCAAGCTGGACCCCAACGGCGCGCCGGTCTATTCCACCTTTCTGGGCGCCTCCAGCGATCAGATCTTCGCCATTGCCGTGGATGGCGGCGGCCAGGCGTATGTGGCAGGAGACTCCAATGACTTCTGCACGCCCAGCCAGCCGGGCTACTATTGCTTCCCCACCACCGCAAACGCGGTCCTTTTGGGCAGCGCCAGTTACGCATATCAACCGACTTTGGGATACTACGGCCTCTTTACCGGCATGGCATTCCTGAGCGTCTTGGATGCCAACGGGGCGAATCTGCTCTACTCCACTTACATTGGCGACAACACGGCGCTCATTGCCGCCGGCACGGTCGCCCCCAGCACTTATGGCCAGACTAACGCAAGCGGCGTGACGGTAGACTCTGCGGGGGACTTCTTCGTGACGGGCGAGACCGCCGCGCCCAACCTGCCCACTACCGCCGGCGCCTATCAGACCGCCCCGGCCGCTCCGGGGTGCTGCACCGGCTTTGTGGCGAAGTTCGCGCCGATCAGTTCCGGCGCGAAGCTCGATTATCTGACTTACCTCGCCGGACCGAACGCCGATACATTTCCCAGCAGCATCACCGCCGATAGCAAGGGCGAAGCTTTCGTCACCGGCTTGAATGAAGACCAGAACTTCCCCACCACGCAGGGCGCTTATCAGACGACATGCGGCGCCACCGGAGACCCCCGCTGCAACAACGCATTCATCGCCAAGCTGAATATGGCGGGCACCGGACTGGTGTGGTCCACCATGCTGGGCAACCCGCTCAACGGTCAAGGTGTCGCGGTGAACGCCGTGGGACCGATTCTCCTGGACCCGGCAGGCAACGTCTGGGTGACCGGAACGTCCTCCCCTGCTTTTGGGGATTTCCCGCAGGTAAATCCCGTCCAGACCTCCAGCGGCGGCACGGAGCCGTTTGTCAGCGAGATCGATCCCACCGGCAGCCAGCTTCTGTTCTCCACCTTTCTTGGCGCACAAGCATACGGCGTGCAGGGTGCGGCCGGGCTGGCTTCCGATAGCCGCGGAAACATCTTCCTGGCCGGTAATACCAATGCGACAAGAATACCGGTTATCCCAGGAGCGTACCAGCAGAACTTCGCCGGAACAGAAGACGGTTACATAGCCGAGATCTGCATGGTTCTCCCTTGCGGGCAGTCCATCGGGTTCGGCCCTCTGTCCAACGTAACTTACGGAGTAAGTCCGATCGCGCTGGGAGCGGCAGCCTCTTCGAACTTACCGGTAAGTTATGCGGCTACGGGACCGGCGAGTGTCAGCAGGTCCACTTTGACGATCGACGGAACGGGACAAGTGGGCGTAACGGCGTCGCAGGCGGGCAACTCAACTTATACGGCGGCCATTCCCGTGATGCAGAACTTCACCGTTGCGCCGGCGGTCCTGACCGTCACGGCGACCAGCCCGAGCATCGTGTCCGGCCAACCGATTCCGGCCCTCAACTATGCGTTCTCCGGCTTCGTGAACGGGGACACGGCCGCGGTAGTCACCGGCACAGCTTCGGAATCCACCACCGCAACCTCCAATTCCGCAGCCGGCAATTATCCCATCACGCTCACGTCCGGGACACTATCCGCAGCGAATTACACCTTCACACTTGTCAATGGGACTCTCTCCATCGGCGCATACACGGCCTGCGATGTGAACCACCATGGAAAGAGCGACGTATCCGATATACAGGCTCTCATTGACGAAGCGCTGGGTATCGCGCCCCCGGTCGACTCGCTGCACGGCGCCGGGCTGGTCAACGTTGTGGATGTGGAGATTGTGATGAACGCTGCGCTCGGCTTGGGCTGCTCGCGATCCTAGTCACAACTTCGCCAGCGCATCGCCGATTCGCTCGCTGGCGTGCCCGTCGCCATAGGGATTATGGGCCCGTGACATGCGCTCGAACTCGGCGCGATTCTCCAGCAGAATCGTGGCCTCTTCCACGATGCGCGCCGTATCGGTGCCCACCAGCTTCACTGTCCCCGCTTCCACCGCCTCGGGCCGTTCCGTTTTCTCGCGCATCACCAACACGGGCTTTCCCAACGACGGCCCTTCCTCCTGGATGCCGCCGGAATCGGTGATCAGCAGGTAGGCGCGCCGCATCAGGTCGACGAACGGCACGTACTCCAGCGGGTCGCACAGCAGAATGGCCGGCTCACCGCCCAGCAGTTGCTCCACCGGGCCGGCGACTTTCGGATTGCGATGCACCGGGTAGACGATCTGGACATCGCGGCGCCGCGCCAGTCGCAGCAGCGCTTCACAAATCGCTTCCAGAGGCGCGCCGTGATTTTCGCGGCGATGCGCCGTCACCACCAGCAGGCGCCGCGAAGGGTCCAGCCCCGGCAATTCGAGACCGGAAAGCTCGCCCCTGGCAATTCTCCCGCTCACCTGCAGGACGGCGTCGATTCCCGTGTTGCCGGTCACCACAATCCGATCCGCCGGTACGCCATCGCACCGCAGGTTGTGCGCGGCTCCTTCGGTGGGGGCGAAATGCAGGCTGCTCAGGCGCGTGGTCAACACGCGGTTGAGTTCCTCGGGAAACGGCTGCGTCATGTCGCCGGTGCGCAGACCGGCCTCCACGTGGCCTACGGGAATGCGGCTGTAAAAGGCCGCCAGGGCGCCGCAAAGAGTGGTGGTGGTGTCGCCTTGCACCAGGACGATGTCCGGCTTTTCGGCGGCGAGCACACCCTCCAGCGCCGCCAGGATGCGCGCCGTCAATTGCGTCAGCGTTTGTCCGGGCTGCATGAGGTCGAGATCGTAATCGGGCACCACGCCGAAGACCTGCAGTACCTGGTCGAGCATCTGGCGATGCTGGGCGGTGACGCAGCATTTCACCTGAAACTCGTGCGCGCGCCGGCGCAGGTGGAGCAGCACGGGACAGAGCTTGATGGCTTCCGGCCGGGTTCCGAATACGAGGAGAACTTTAGTCACCTGATGTTACTCTAACCCGCGGCGCGCATGGCGGCGTGAGGCGATATCCCGAGGTTTCGACTGCTCCTTTCGGCCGCGGCTCAGTAACCCCGAATCAGTTCGCGTCTTACCGAGCCGTAACCCTGGTGGCGGCCGGCCATTCACGCCGGCGGCGGCAGCGCGACCTGCAGCACCAACGAAGGCCGGGTGGGGACGCCGCCGGCGGTGACCTGTAGCGGCTGGGGCCCCGCGGCCAGGTCTGACGGCACCGCGATGCGCACCAGATAGAGTCCCGGCGAAGTCAGCCCGGAGAACAGCACGTTGGCCGGCTCGCCGCCGACACTTACCGCGACTGGCGCGGCGAGCGGGAAGGCGCCCGCGAATACCTGATTGGTGATGAAGTCCGCCGGATCGAGCGTGGCGCCGAGCCCGATCATGTACAGGTCGAGAGTATCGCCGGGGTACGCGGCCCGCACCACGCGAGAGTCCACGGCGCTGTTGCCGATCAGCGTCGCGGTGCCGGCCAGGGCCGCGGTCACGAAGAATGTACTGCCATCGGCGGTGGGCAGGGCATACACCGCTGGGTGCGTGGCGTTGGCCGTCATGCTAAACGCGCTGCTGTTGGCTCCATAGGCCTCCACCACCACCTGCACCGGCCCGGGCGGCACGCCGGCCGGAACCAGCACGTTGACTTGCGGGCCGCTGACGTAGGAGATGGCGGCCGGTAAGCTATTGAACGTCACGGACACGTCACCCACCGTGACGGGCAATTGCGTGCCCGGCACACTCCACGTCTGCGGCGCACCGCCAAGATTCGTTCCACCGAGGGACACCCACAATCCGGGCGCAATTCCCGCCGTGTATCCCCAGGCGTCGACCGCTGCCTGAATCGCGGGGATCGGCCCGGTAGCCATGCCGGCGCCGGAGAGAGTGACGGCTTGCGGTCCGCCACTCACGCTGCCGCCGACGTATAGCGAGGCAGTGCGCATTCCCGCGTCCGATGGAGTGAAGGTGACCTGCACGGTGCAACTCGTGGAGGCGGCGAGGGCGGAGCCGCAATCATTCGTCTGCGCGAAGTCGCCGCTATTCAGGCCGCCGATTGCGACTGCGCTCAGGTTCACCGCTGCAGTGCCGGAGTTGGTAAACGTCACGGACTGCGCGCCGGTGGAAACGCCGATGGTCTGGTTTCCGAAGTTCAGGCTGCCGGCGGACAACGTGGGCGCGGGCAGCAGCACGGGATTCGCAACGGCGTTCTGAGTTACGGTGAACGGATGATTGGCGATGCCGATGGTGGTCTGGCGCACCGGGCCGGAGTTGGCCGCGATGTTATACGTGACGGCACCGTTGCCGGACCCGCGCCGGGGTTGAAGGTCAGCCAGAGTTCGGACGAGACTGCCGTCCAGCCGCAGGTGGATGGCGCGGTGACGTTGACAGTCCCGGTGACGCCGGCGGAAGGCGCGGAAATCGGCCCGTTGGAGCTCAGCGAAATGGGACAGGCGCCGCCGGAGTTAGGATCCGGCGTGAGGGTGAGATTGAGCGCTTCGCCGAAACCGCCGAGGCCGACAACTTGCGTGCGGCCGGTCAAAGCGACCGGGCTCTGGCCCATGGTAACGTTCAGCGTGCCGATGGGCGTGCGCTGGAGCGATTGGAGCGGCGCCGTGAGCGGGAGATTTCCCGCGCTGGTTTGCAGAATCACACCGCCTTTCGGCGCCGACCCGGGCAGCCACTGCGCTTCGCCGGTATTGACCAGCGTGGGCGTGAACTGGCACGCCGCACCGGGCGGGACCGCTACCGAGGATCCGTTCTCCACCGTCACATCGAGGGTGGGGCAGACCACGTGGATGCCGGCGAACTCGGCGTCGGCGAATTTGAGCGGACCGGTGCCGGTGTAAGGCACGTCGCCCACCTGGATGACGGGCATGGTGGAAGTATCGGTCCCGGTCCCAGCATCGGCCAACACTACGGACATTCCGGCCTGCCGGGCCTGGAGGTAACTGTTCTGGTAGTTCAGAAACAGACCGTAGGAGCCGCGGGCATCGGCATCGCGGTCGACCGTGATGGTGGTGGGAGGGTCGGATGTCAGGTCGGGCGCTGCCGCCGCGAAAGTGGCGTTCCATTGCGATAAGTCCGAGGCGCAGGGGCGCGGAGTGCCATCGGGATCGATGATGCCGAAGTCCGTCCCGCTAATCGGACTGGAACCGCCCGGCCACCACCAGACCGTGGCCGCATTGGATCCGTCGTCCGCCACCTGGCGCATCATGGTATCGCAGATGGCGCCCTGGGTTGCCTGTGAAGTCGACGAGCCGTCGATGGTGCTGACGTCAGCGCCGAACTCGGTCCACTGGACGGGCTTGCCGCCAGTGCGGTAGCGGCTGTAGGCGGTGACCAAGCCCCACGGGCGGTCGTCCGGCCAGAGAAGCACGGGCGAATAGCGTTCCGGCGAGAAGAAGTCCAGGTGGGCGGCGCCGGTCCCGATGTCGTACCCCGTGTTGGTATTGTGCGGCTCATTCATGGTGGTCCAGTTGCGATAGGTGAGCAGCGTATCGGGATCGGTGCGGCGGATCTGGCGGGCAATCACGCCGATGTTGCGGCCCAGGTAATCCTCCAGAAAACGGCGGTAGGCGGCCACCATGATGCGCCACGGGCCATCGTTTTCAATTTGATCGTCGAGCGGATTGGTGAGCTGTCCGGTGGCATCGAGCGGGGCGGTAAAGTTCCACGCCTGCTGGGCATTGGCCAGCGATCCGTACCGGTCATTCACCCAGGCGCGCCAATCGGGGTCGAGGAGCGTCCGGCCGGTGTTCGCACCGGTCACCATGTCATTGACGAATTCGCCGGCTCCGCCACTATCGTGCATGCCGATCATGGGCTCCCAGAGCAATTCGTAGGCGAAGACACGGTCGTTGCCGGGAAGAAAGGCGGCCTGCAGGTAATTGTCCAAGGTGGGAGAAATCTGTCCGTTGTAAGCCCCATTTAAAAAGGTGGTGCTGAGGAAAATGCGCGCCCAGAGGCCGTGATTGCGGCAGCGCTCCAGGAAATCGATGACTGCGCGTCCTTCCGGAGCCCAGCCGGATATGTACTCGCTGAATTGAATGTTGAGCAGGTTGAAGCCCAGAGCGGCGATCTCGGTGAGGTCGGCTTCCACCAGGTCGGGGTCGTACTGGTTGGCCTCGAACCAGCTCTGGCCGTTGGATTCGCCCAGGCCAATTCCGACGGTGTACCGCGGCCAATAATTGACGCCTTGCAGGAACACGTGCTGGCCGGCGGCGGTGGAGAATGCTCCATTGACGGCGCGGATCTTCTGGCTCGGCTGGCGCGTCAGGGTTGGGTCCAGCACGCGGACGGGGCTGTCGACGCGGTCCATCTCCTGGTTTCCCACCATGAGACGGAAGGTGATGGTGTAATCGCCCACCGGCAGGCTGCCGATGTTGAACCGCACGTTGCCAAATCCGTCAGCGTCAAGGGATAAGGGCACCGCGGGCTGGGGGGTGATGCTGCCGGACGCGCTTACAATGGACCACTGCAAGGTGGGTTGCACAGCCGAGGCCCCATGATTGACGATGGATTCGCCTCCGGTGATCGCCTCGCCCGGCAACCACACGATCTGGTCCGCGCCCGCGGTGACGAAGTAGAGACCGCTGGAAGAGCCTTCGAGGGCGCTCACGAGTTGCGCGCGCAGGGGCTCGAAGAGTTGCGGCCAGGGCAGCCAGACAATCACGCCATTGCCTTCGAAGAGCGTGGCGGCAGGCGCCAACAGGTCCCCGATGGCGCGGTAGCGGCCTATGTCGTAGGACATGGAAAAGATGCCGCGGTTACGGGCGATCGGGACCTGAAGTCCGGCACTGTTGGTGTACTGTTCCTGGGAAGCGGGCGACAACGTCGTGATGTAAGGCGGCGTGAAAGAGCCTTGCGGAGGAGACGATCCGACTGCCTGGAGATAAGCCGCGGAATCGAGCCACTGGCCGCCCGGCGTGAGGTAGAGCGCGTCGCTGAACGGTGGTCCACCGCTGGCCATGAGGCTTCCCCCTTGGGATACATGCGCGGCGATCGCGGTAAAAGTAGCGAAGGGCAGACTGGCCAACGACGGGATCGCGACCAAGGTGCCGCGGCTGGGAATCAGCGATGGCAGGTCCACCGGAGAAACGGTTGTTACGGAATAACCCGCGTCGGCCAGGAGTGCGCTAAATTGCGATACCGTAAATGCCCACTGAGCGGTCTGCCATGGTCCGCTGCCATCGGCCAGGATGGCGCGCGGCTGTGCCGTAAGCGAAGTGAGCGACAGCAGGAGGAAGCACGGCAAGGAAGCGGCGCCCAGGATTAATCGTCGAAGAAGAAGCCGCAAGGAACAAGTTTATCATCCGCTGCCCGGGGAGTAAGCTAACAGGATGCACGTCCCGCGTCTGTCTGTAATCCTTCTGTCAACTGTGCCGCTTTTAGCAGCCGATATGGATGCCGCTCTCGACTCGGCGATCGGCCCCAAGGGGCTCCCGTCCGTAGTTGCCATGGTGGCCACAAGAGATCGCGTGGTCTATCAGGGGGCGCGCGGCGACGCCTCGCTGGAATCCGTTTTTCGTATCTTCTCGATGACGAAGCCGGTCACCGCGGTGGCCGCGATGCAACTGGTGGAACAGGGCAAGCTCGATCTGGAGGCTCCCGTGGGCCGCTATCTTCCCGCGCTGGCGACGCTTCGGATTCTCACGGGCTTCGACGCCGCTCATCGGCCCATCCTCAAGCCCGCCACGCACCAGCCGACCCTCCGCCAACTCCTTTCGCACACCTCCGGCTACGGGTACGGCCTTTGGGACGAGAACCTCGCCAGGTATCCCGATGCCAACGATGAGATGAAGGCCCCGCTGGTTTCCGAGCCCGGCACCAGGTGGCAGTACGGCGTAAGCCTGGACATCGTCGGCGACATTATCGAACGGGTCAGCGGACAGAACCTGGAGGACTACTTCCAGCAGCACATCTTTCGGCCGCTGGGCATGCCGGACACTACGTTCTTTCCGAGCGCGGCCATGCAATCGCGCATTGTGAAAGTGGCCAACCGCCAGCCGGACGGAACTTACAAAGAGGCGCAGGCCGCCGTTCCCAAGCAGATTAGGCCTCAGGGCGGCGGCGGCCTGTACAGCACCGCGGCGGACTACGTGCGATTCATGCAAATGTTCCTACGCGGCGGCCAAGGGGTGCTGAAACCGGCGACCATCGAGGCGATCCGCCAGAATCAGATCGGCGCCCTGAATGTCCGCCGGATGATCAGCAACCAACCGTCCATCAGCCGCGACTTCGGCTTCCACATCGAAGCCGGAGACAAGTTCGGTTTCGGGGTCCAGATCAATCCTGTGGCGTACCAGAACGGGCGCGCGGCGAATTCCATGGCTTGGGCGGGCCTTTGGAACACCTATTTCTGGATTGACCCGGCGTCGAACCTCTGCGCGGTGATCCTGATGCAGTCCTCCCCGTTCTTCGATCAGCCGGCTATCCAGACGCTTCAGGCGTTCGAAGCGGCGGTCTATCGGCAAGGGATCGCCGGAAAGTAGCGCTATTGCATGTGATAGAGGCGACAGCTGCGGCTGGTTCTCGACACCGACGTGATGGTGGCAGCTTTGCGAACTGACAGCGGCGCTTCCCGGCAACTGTTGATCGCGGCATTGGACGGTAGATTTGAGGTGCCTGCTTCGGTGCCAGTAATCCTCGAGTACGAGGCGGTTTTGACCCGGCTGGAGCAACTCGAGGCGAGCGGCCTCACGTCCTCGCAGGTAAACGAAGTACTCGATGCGTTTGTAAAGGTAGCGATTCCGGTGCCCCTGCGGTTTTTATGGCGTCCCCGGCTGAAGGATCCGGCTGACGAGATGGTGCTGGAGACGGCGGTCAACGGTGCGGCGGAATGTCTGCTCACGTTCAATCTGCGTCATCTCGCCGGCGCCGCCCGTGAGCTTGGGATTCGTGTGATGCGGCCAGGCGATGCGTGGAAGGAGATGCGGAGACATGAGAAGAAGTAATGTGGCCTTGCGCCTACAGGCGTCGATATTGGAAGAGGCGCGCCGCGTTTCTGAAAGCGAGGGCGTGGCACTCAACCGGTTCATTAATGTCGCGGTGGCCGAGAAGTTATCGGCTTTGCGGACCGAAGAGTATCTTCGCGAGCGTCGAGCACGGGGGGATGTGGCGAAGGCGAAGCGCCTGCTGAAACGGGCGGGCCGCGGAAATCCTCCAGCGCCCGGTGACGAACTGCACTGAATTGGCGAAAGGGACCCGGGCTTACGCTCCGGCTAAGCCTTTGACCTTGTTATATACCGTCTGCACATGGCCGGGCAGGTGGGCTATGTCTTTGACGTCCGTAGCCTTGACGAAGTCATCCACCGCGCCTTTGTTCGCGGCGGCATATTTCTTGACGCCGGCAATCTGGTCGGGCAGAGTGTTCTTCATCAGTATCGCTTTCGAGTGGGTTGCATGGAGCCCGACCATCTTGGTGTTGAGGGCCTTCACCTTGTTCTCAAACTGCGCCTTGGCACTCTTCGGATCGTAGTTCTTGAGCGCCGGCAGCTTCAAAACCTCCAGATGGCCCAGCCCTGTAAGGTGCATGAAGAGCTCTTCGAAGTCGCTGCCGACATGGACGCCTGCGAGGGCTGTAGACCACTTGGAAATTTCTTCCTGTAAATCCTGTATGAGGTCGATGTCTCTCGTAATATCTTTCGTGATCGGTCCGGGCACTGATTTCTCCTGGTTGACTTAGCGTTGCGAGGCTCGCTACCAGCCGCGATGCTCTGGTCCGCGCCAAATTCGACAACACTATATCACAGCGGCCGGCGTGGAAGACGTTTGAGTCGCAACGGGGATTTTTAACTGATCTGGGGGTACTAAACCCCGCAACCGCTCCTTTGCAGTCGCGGCTCAGTAACGGGTGTCGCACGTTTGCAGCAACTTACCGAGCCGCTACCGCAAGGGAGCGGTTTCCTGGCGACTAAATCCCCAAAACCGTTGGGCACCCTCGCAACGGCGGCAACGGCGCGGTGAAGGCCCGAACGAACCACCTCTGGAGTACACTAGCTGAGTGCGCGTGCGTCCACCCGATCCGGGGTATCTGAAACTCCTGCTGCCTTATGGCGAAGCGATTCAAGAGCTCGCGCTGGCGGCGCGGAAACTGATCTTGGAAGAGGCTCCGCAAGCGGGCGAGTTCGTCTACGAGGTGTACACCATCGCGGACCACTTCACCTTCACGGAGCGGCCGAGCGATGCCTTCGTCTTCACCACCACGCATGCCAATTGGGTGAACCTGGGGTTTAATTTCGGCGCGCGGTTGCCGGATCCAGTTGGCCTACTGCGTGGCGAGGGCAAATGGATTCGGCACGTGCGGATCGCGCAGGTGACGGATCTGGAGGCCAGCGGTGTGCGGGAACTGGTGCGCGCCGCCATCGCGCTGGCGGAGCGGCCCGAAGGCGCAGCGGGGAAGCCTCGAACGGTGGTGCGCACGGCGCAGGCGGCGAAGAAGCGCCCGGCCACGAGCCGGCGACGGACGTAATAGCGAGCGTTGACATCGCCGCCCTTTGCGTTAGCCCCCTCCTCCATCGCATGATGAAAAGGATGGCGGACCCGGAAGCGGCAGTGGCAATCGTGCGGGCGCGTGGTCCTGAGGAATCCATCCTCTTGATCCGCCGCACGGAGCGTGTGGGCGACCCCTGGTCGGGACATTGGTCGCTGCCCGGTGGGCGGCGCGAGCCCGAAGACCCCGACCTGCTGCACACGGCGCTGCGGGAGCTGGCCGAAGAGTGCGCCATCCTGCTCACTCCGGAGCAACTGGAATCGGCCCTCCCCGCCAGCAGCGTCGGCCGGTTGCTGGGACCGCGCATGCTGGTAGCGCCCTTCGTCTTTTCGGTGGAGCACGAATTGCCCACCGTCGCCGATCCCGAAGAAGCGGTGGAGACCCTCTGGCTTCCGGTGAGCGTGCTGCGCGATCCCACGCGCCACGCGATGCAGGCCGTGCCGGGAATGCCTCCCGAGATGCATTTCCCGGGCATCGAACTGAACGGCGTGCCGCTGTGGGGCTTTACTTATAAGTTGGTTACAGGTTGGCTAGGAGTGAAATGATGCGGTGCTTGCTGATCGGCATGCTTCTGGCGGGAGGTCTGATGGCGGATTCCGGCTTCGATCGAAATCAGGCGGCGCGCTTCGCCCGCCTGGCGCTCGACTGCGTCCATAAGGAGTACCCCAACAAGATCGCGCACTCGCTGAATTCGGATGCCGACGTCCAGCCGCCGCGTCTGCTGACTCCGGCCTTCTACGGCTGCTACGACTGGCACTCGTCGGTGCATGGGCACTGGCTGCTGGTGCGGCTGGCGCGCCTTTTTCCGCAGGCCCCGTTCGCGGTGGAAGCGCGCCGCGCGGTGTCGCAGAGCCTGACGCCGGCCAATATCGCGCAAGAAGTAAAGTACCTCGATGCCGACGGACGCACCGCCTTCGAGCGCCCGTACGGCCTGGCGTGGCTGCTGCAACTGGCCGCCGAGCTGCGGGAGTGGGACGACCCGCAGGCGCACGAATGGTCGGCCACGCTGCGCCCGCTGGAAAGGGCCGTCATCGTGCGCATCGCGAGCTGGCTGCCCAAGCTGGAACACCCCATACGCACCGGCGAACACAATAACACGGCGTTCGGAATCGGCCTGATGCTGGACTACGCGCGGGTGGCGGGGAATGCGGAATTCGGCAGGCTGGTGGAAGCGCGGGCGCGGGATTATTACCTGAAAGACACGGCCTGCCCGCTCAATTACGAGCCCTCGGGCGAGGACTTTCTGTCGCCCTGCCTGGCGGAGGCCGATGCCATGCGGAGGGTGCTGCCGCCGGCGGAATTCGCCGCCTGGTTCTCGGCCTTTCTGCCGCGCGTGGATCTGGAGCCGACGCGCGTGGCCGACGTGACGGACGGCAAGCTGTATCACCTGGCGGGCCTGAATTTGAGCCGCGCCTGGATGATTGAAGGAATCCTGTCGCGATTGCCGGCGGACGACGGGCGGCGCGGTGCGCTGGGGTCGCTGGCGGGCCGCCTGAAGCAGGCCGGACTCGATAGCATCAAAAGCGAGCACTACGAAGGCGGCCATTGGCTGGGGAGCTTTGCCGTTTACCTGGTGAGCGGCCGCGGATTGCACGAGGGTAAGCCATGATCGAGAACCGTTCCGCGCCTCCGGGGACGATTGTCCCCTGGCTGGCTTATGAGGATGTCGGCCGGGCCATCGCCTGGCTGTGTGGAGCTTTCGGTTTTAGCGAACGGCTGCGCACGCCGCCCGCGCCCGATGGCTCCATCCATCACGCCCAACTGGCGGTGGGCAAGGGCTGCGTGGTGCTTACCGCGCGATCGGCGGAGGAGCCGCGGCCCGCAGCGACGTTGTTCGTCCCGGTAGAAGATGTCGACGCGCACTGCGAGCGGGCCCGCCGATTCGGCGCGCACATTGTGATGGCGCCCCGGACGTGCGAGTTTGGCGAGCGGCAGTACGGGGTGGAAGACCTGGCCGGCTATCGCTGGACGTTCTCGCAATCGGTGGCCGATGTCGATCCCAAGGACTGGGGCGCGATTGTGGCGAAGGGGTAGGACGGACGGCCGCTCGACGATATCGGACGGCTTCACGTAACTTTTTCGCCGAAGAACAGTATAAAGAGGGTGAGATTATTTCGCCTTCGGGCGCCACAGGCGAGCTCTCGCCTGCGCCATTCTGCCATCGATCGTCACGAGGATGGGGGGCGCCAGTGCTGATTGATTTACGGGAAGCGTTGCGGCACCTGCGGAAGACCCCGGGGATCACCACCACAGCGGTCATCACCCTGACCCTGGGAATCGGCGCGACAACCGCCATTTTTACCCTCGTGCACCAGGTGATGCTGAAGTCGCTGCCGGTGACCAGGCCGGACGAATTATGGAGGATCGGAGATAAGGTCCGCTGCTGCAATTGGGGTGGGTATACGCAGGGCGATGACGGCGATTTTTCCCTGTTCTCCTGGGAGGCATACAAGAATTTTCGAGCGCAAACGCCGGAGTTCGTCGACCTGGCGGCGCTGCAGGCCGGCAATGCGCCGTTGGGGATCCGCAGGGCAGGATCGCCGTCGGCGGCGGATACACGCAATGGCGAGTATGTTTCCGGTAATTTCTTCAGGACTCTCGGCATACAGCCCTGGATCGGCCGGCTGATGGTCGACGATGACGACCGGGAGGGTGCGCCGTCCGTCGCGGTCATGAGTTACCGCGTCTGGCACGAAAAGTACGGCGCCGACTCCTCCGTGTTGGGCGCCAGCTACCAGATCAACGGCCATCCGTTCACTATAATCGGCGTCGCGCCGCCGGGATTTTATGGCGCGAAGCTGGCCGGATGGGGCATGCCGGATTTTTGGCTGCCGTTGACGGCGGAACTGCTGATCGATGGAGCCACGGCGCGGTTGAAGCGGCCGAACGGCAACTTTCTGGACCTCATCGGAAGGGTCCGTCCGGGCGTGAACGCGAAGTCCCTGGAAGCGAAGTTGAAGGTGGAATTTCATGACTGGCTGGCCAGCCATGTGGCGGATATGGAGCCGGGCGAAAAGGAACTCTGGCGCCAGCAGACCCTGCACCTGATTCCAGGCGGCGCGGGGGTCGCGGCCATGCGGGATCAGTATGAGGACGGGCTGAAGTTGTTGCTGATTGCCGCCGGATGCGTGCTCCTGGTGGCTTGCGCGAATCTGGCAAATCTGATGCTCGCGCGCGGCTTGAAGGATCGCGCGCAAATGTCCATTCGCGTCGCACTGGGCGCTTCGCGCGCGCGGCTGGTGCGCAAGGTGCTGGTGGAGTCCATTCTGCTGGCGATGGTGGGCGGCATTCTCGGCATCGGCGTCGCCTATGCCGGGACTGTTCTGATGCTGCGCCTGGCCTTCCAGACCGGTGGCCCCAACAGTTACGTTCCCATCGAGGCGGCGCCATCTTGGCCCATCCTGCTCTTCACGCTGGTGGTATCGGTGCTGACCGGAGTATTTTTCGGGATCGCTCCGGCGTGGATGACTTCGCGTACCGACCCGGCGGACGCGCTGCGCGGCGCCGGCCGTTCCATTGGCGCCGGGCGCTCCTGGGCGCAGAAGACGTTGGTGATCGCCCAGATTGCGGTGTCGATGATATTGCTTTCCGCGGCCGCCCTTTTGGGCCGCAGTCTGCGCAACCTGGAGCACCAGAATTTCGGGTTCGAAACGCAAGACCGGTATATCGCATGGATCAATCCCATGCTGGGCAACTACAAACCGGAGCAACTGGAGCCGCTGTTTCGCCAGATTGACGATCGCTTGCTCCAGATTCCCGGTGTGCGGATGGTGGCGCCCGTGCTCTACGCACCGATGACGGGCGACAGCTGGAACGATGGGGTTCGCATCGAGGGCCGGCCGGAGCCGGGCGCGAAGGAAGACACCGGCGCCGGTTGGGCGCGGGTGATGCCGGGTTTCTTCGAAACCATCGGCGCGAAGGTCATGTTGGGGCGGCCGATCACCGAACAGGACACGCCCGCGACCCGCAAGGTAGCCGTGATCAACCAGGCTTTCGCGAGGAGATTCTTCAAGGGCCAGAACCCCGTCGGACAGCACTTCGGCCCCGACAAGATCAAGTATTCCGCGACGTACGAGATCATCGGGGTTACCAACGACGTGCGCTACATGACCTGGGGCTACAAGGATCCGGTGCGGCCCATGTTTTGGTTACCCGAAGCGCAGAGCGTGGTGTACGACGATCCGGCCTACAACAGTGGGGACATCTGGTCTCATTATCTCTACAACATCGTGCTGTGGGCTCCGGGCAGCCCGCCCGGCATGGAGGAGCGGGTGCGCAAGACGTTGGCGAGTGTCGATCCGAACCTGGTGCTCTACGGGGTCGACTCCTACCCCAAGGTGGTGAGCGCGGATTTCCAGCAGGAAAACATGATCGCGACTCTCACCACGCTCTTCGGCGTGCTTGGACTGGTGCTGGCAGCGGTAGGGCTGTATGGCGTGCTGGCCTACATGGTGGAGCGGCGTACCGGCGAAATCGGCGTGCGCATGGCGCTGGGCGCGGACCGCGGGAGGGTCGTGGCCATGGTGCTCGGCGGCGCATTCCGGCAGGTAGGCGCCGGACTCGCAGTGGGTATACCGGCCGCGATTGGGGCCGGGAAACTGATGAGCGGTCAGCTATTCGGCGTCCAGCCCTGGGATCCGGTCATGCTCGCGCTCGCTACCTTGCTGCTCGCCCTGGCAGCCCTGGTGGCTTCCGTGATTCCCGCCTGGCGCGCCGCAGGTATTGAGCCGATGGTGGCAATTCGGATCGAATAACGAAGAATCGGATGCTGCAATGGGCCAGCTATTGACGGTCGGATTCCGGTATGCTGAGTCCATGGAGTTGATCTTCGAGATTCGCGACGCGGAGGAGGGTGGCTTCTACGCCCGGGCGTTGGGCCACGGCATTTTTACCCAGGGTGAAACCTGGGATGAACTCCGCGGTAATGTGCTGGAAGCGGTCTCCCTTCATTTCGACGATGCTACGACACGTCCTCGATTGGTCCAGATGCACTATGTGAAGGACGAGTTGATCCCGTTGGAAGCTGCATGAAATTGCCGCGAGGCGTGCCGGCCGAGCAGCTGATCAAGGCACTGGAAGCTGTCGGCTACGCGGTGATCCGTCAAAAAGGGAGCCACGTCAGGATGCGGCACCAAGGACCTCCCATCCACACGATTACGGTCCGCTTCACAACCCGCTGAAGACCGGCACCCTTCACGGAATTCTCACTGAGGTTGCGCTCATACGCTCCGCTACGGTCGACTCGCTTGTGGAAAGGCTTTGAATTTTGAATAAGGATCTCAGGCCGCCATTCGCGAATGTGCCCGCCGACGCTGGCCGGAAATCGCGCTGGGGGAAGTGGCCGGCGGCGCTTCTTTGAGGGACGCTTCGTCCCGCTAACGTCCGACAGGAGCGACAAGCCGATTGTCAAAGTCAAGGGGCTCGATCCAGTCGAGACTGGCCCGGAATCCAGCAGTATCCGGGAAGAGAACGTAGTTATATTCGCGAGGAACAATGACGGAAGGCACTCGTAATATCGGGCGATTTTGAAAAGCCACCCGAAAGCCCGTGGGTGTGAGCTGACCTGCCGCGGCTACCTTGTCGCTGTGGGGTCGGGCAGCGCTCTGCCCGGCGAAACGGACCGCCATTACGACATAGTCTATCGGCACCCTGCCTTGTCGATATGCACGAGCACTTCCAGAAGTGCCAGCGCGATGCTCTGTGAGGTATAAACCGCAGGAATACCGGGAGGGTTGAACCGGCCGCCATAGAGCATGGCACCTTCTCCGCTAAGGTTAGCGTACTTCCGCCGGACCACCCGGTAGCATGTCATACATAAACGCCGTAGTCGATGCGAACGAGTTCGGCTTCGACCCAGGATGGATCGGCTTGCAGAACCTGTTGCGGTGTCTTTCCGCCAAATAGAGGGTTGGGACGACGCAACCAATGCTCCGCCTTTTCCACCGTCCCGAACGTATCCAGGGCGTGTTCCTCAACTGACCGTGCTGTCACCGTCTTGCCGTGAGCGTCCGTCCCGGCGGGCGTGGCCGGCGCGAGCGTCTTCGGAATCTCCGCGTGGGTTTTCACAGAAGACGACTGAGCGTCTCGCACTCGTGGTTCGCGGGCCATCTAAATATAGTATAGGGCCAGGCCCGCCCGCGCCCGAACCGTACGTTTTACAACTGGCGGCGAGGACGCGTATGATGGGAATGCGCGGGGAGGATCTCCACGGTTTTCCTATCTGCTACCATTTCTATAGGGGGCGCCGTCAAAGTCTAAGACTCAGGGTGGATGCGATTCGTCCTATCCACCGCCCGGCCAAACAACATGAAAATCAAAAAAACACTCCTAGCCGCCCTGGTGGTTGCAGTTGCAGCCGTTCTAGCGCCGCTTTACGGTCCCGGAATTCTAGCCCGCGCGGCGACACCCGCGGGGGATGACCTCGATCCCGCCGTGAAGGCCGTAACCACGGCCTACGCGCTGGCGGAGCAGAACGCTGCCGAACCGGTGAACACCGAAAACACGTTCTACGACGGCGTCATCCCGGGCATGCTGCACGCCTTGGACCCGCATTCCAACTTCATCAAACCGGCGGAGTATAAAGAGATGATGCGCAAGCAGCAGGCGCATTATTACGGCGTCGGCATGCAGATCACGG
>CAZARO010000013.1:0-16495 GCA_964487165.1 uncultured Solibacteraceae bacterium
GGGCGGGCTGGTCACAAAGGGCGGCCTGGTCTTCATCGGCGGGGGTGACATGGCGGTTCACGCGGTGGACAAGGCCACGGGAGGGGATCTGTGGACCTATCCGCTCAAAGTGCGCACTACCAGCAGCCCATCGACCTATCGTACGGCGGACGGAAAGCAATTCATCGTAATAGCCGCCGGCAACGGCGCCAACGCGAGTCTCTTGGCATTCGCGCTGCCAAAGTAGGCGCTGGCGGAGCGCAAACGAGGGCCAATAGCCAATGGGGGGTCGCGTCAGGTAGGTGCCGCGTGGGTCTCGAAAATTCAGCTCCCATTCTCCTTGTTAGCATTGTGCTGCTTCGGTGACAAGCGCGTAAATTCCCTTGACAGACATGTCAGACTGTGGGAGCATGATTCCACAATACTGGGTGTCTCGGTCTTCATCGGCAGTAGATTTTGCCCGATCAGCGTTGATCAACGCCCTGTGGCGATACCAAAGAGTCTTGGTCCTCCGAGATATTATCGGGTAGCTTCCCCGTCGACAACCCCCACCGTTTCCCCGACCGCAGCTAAGCACGGGCTTTGACGTTCAGAGTGCGTGTGAAATGATCTACGGGTTACTCCCGGGGCGGAAATTTTCATTTTCGCCGCCCGAGGGACCGCGGCTGGAACTGGGAACCGGCGCATTCCAATCGAAACCGAATTGACTTATTGCCTGTGCTCCACGGGAGGGCTGTGATGTCTCAGATTAGACGAGGATTTCCGACTCTGTGTTTTCTGGCGATAGCCGCTACGGCTGTGGCAAACGCTCAATCCAACGGAACAGTGAAGGGGATCTTAACGGACCCCGCGGGAGGATCAACCGCAAACGCCGTGGTGAGGTTGATAAACCAGGGAACCAGCCAGCAGGCCGAAACCAAAACCACTGAAAGTGGGGCCTATACGTTCACGTTTCTGCCGCCCGGCCGCTATCAGTTGATGGCGGAATTGCCTGGATTCCGGCCGATTGCGCGCAGCCTGACCGTAGATATCGGCCAGACAGTGACGATTGATGCGACATTTGAACTGGCCCAGAGTGCCGAGCAGGTGCAAGTATCAGCTGAGGTCCAGCAGGTGGACACATCCACTAGCGACGTGGGGATGGTGGTGGACCAGACATTGGTGGCAGCGCTCCCGTTGTCGAACCGAAACTTTACCCAGATCTTCGCTTTGTCGCCGGGCGTCAACGCATCGGTAGCGAACGCAGGTTCGTTGGGGCGCAACAGCGTGAACATCTCCGCTAACGGTTCGCGGCCCTACGACAACAGTCTCGTATTGAACGGTCTGCTCGCGGAAAATCCCATGTCGCAGGGTTTTGACGACGATGTGGACAAGGGCGGCGTACCTATCCCTTCCCCGGACGCCCTCATGGAATTCAAGGTCCAAACGGCCCTGTACGATGCCGAACTCGGCAGGCAGGGCGGCGCGGTGATCAATGCGGTGACCAAAAGCGGGACCAACAAATTCAACGGAACGCTCTACGAGTTTCTTCGCAACGACGACCTGAATGCGAACGATTTCTTCCGCAACGCCACCGGGCAACCGCGCGGCGTACTGAAGCAGAACCAGTTTGGCGGCGTCATCGGAGGCCCCATCAAAAAAGACAAGTTGTTCTTCTTTTTCGCATACCAGGGGACCAGGCAGGTCAACGGTGTATCCAGCTTTTCCACCGCGAGCACCTTTCTTCCAGCGCTGACGAATAATCGCTCGGCGGCGGCGTTGGGAGCCATTTTTGGAGGTGAAAAGGGCGTCCAGGGCGGCATCGCGGTCGCGCCGGACGGTTCCAACATCAACCCGGTAGCCCTGAACTTCCTGAACGCCAAGTTTCCCGGCGGCCAATATGTCATTCCCAACCCGCAAATCATTGAGCCGAACGGATCGGGATTTTCCACTTACTCGCTGGGCGCTCACTTCACCGAGGACCAGTACGTCGGGGATGCGGATTATCAGATCAATGACGCCAATCGCCTGGCAGTAAAGACATTCTATTCACATGACCCCTGGCAAATTCCGTTCTCCACCTCGGCCGGCGATAATGTACCCGGCTTTGGCGAGAACGACAATAAGATCAATTGGAACGACACCTTAATTCTGACTTCCACCATCACTCCGCGTATTGTGAATGAAGCGCACTTGGGATACGCGCGGAATTACATCGGCCAGTTGCCCATCGAACCGCTGACCGATTCGGAAGTCGGTGTTCCACAGCCGGTCGCTGGCTGGCCGGGGATTCCACTGATCTCCGTTACCGGAGCTTTCACCATTGGGCCGGCTACCAACAACAACCAGGTGACGATGATCCATAGCTATCTTGGCAGCGACACCCTTAGTATTGCCAAGGGCCGCCACCAGATTCGCGTGGGTGGCGACGTGAACCTCAATCAGGTAAACCGTACCAACGTCTTCCTCACCCGCGGTTCCCTCGGTTTCGGTTCGTTCGCCGACTTTCTGCTAGGCATGACTGCCGCGGAGAACGGTTCCAGCTTTAGCAACGTCTCAAGCAGCCAGATAGCCAACGGCGTGGTGCGCGCCTATCCGCGGTTCCACAACTTCAGCGGATTCGTGCAGGACGATTACCGGGTTAACAGCCGGCTCACTCTCAATCTTGGTGTTCGTTATCAATTCAATGGCGACAAGACGGATAAGCGGGGACGGATCGGGGGCTTCGACGTCAATCTGGTCCCGCGTTTCGTCGCACCGCCGCCGCAAGGTTGGTATGACGGTTTCACGGTAGTCGCCAACTGCGGCTGCACGCCGCCCGCTGGTTTCACCAAGGTGAGTTCCGACTCGCCGATTTACGATCAGAACGATCTTGGTTTCGCTCCCCGCGTTGGCCTTGCCTTCCGGCCGATTGCCAGCAATCAGAACTTGGTGTTCCGGACAGGTTATGGCATTTTCTGGTCGTCCGTCGCCGGAACCGTCACGGAACAGTCCAACTTCGATCCCTACTATGTATGGAACAAGGCGGGAGGCGCCGATCTTGCCAACACCTCATGGCAGAATCCGTTCCCCGATCCGGTGCCGCCTTCCACCGCCTTCCCGATTTATCTGCCGATCACGCTGGGCAGCACGCGCTCGACTCTGCCTACCGATCCGTACCTCAAACAACCCTATACACAACAGTGGAGCGGGAGTGTGGAATACAGCACGCACAGTTTGCTTTTCAATCTGGGCTACGTGGGGAGCGCATCTACGCACCTTATCGCCGGATTCGATCCCAACCAGCCGATATTGGCGAGCGCGTCCAATCCCGTGGACGGGCTTACCACGAACACCGTCGAGAACCGCGCCTCCCGAGTCCCCTACCTGGGCTGGCTGCCGACCGGCATCGATGAATTCAAATCGATTCTGACAGGCCACTATAACGCGCTTCAATTCAGTGTGAACCGGCGCTTTGCCAACGGACTTTCGTTCATCGCGGCTTATACGTGGAGTCATGCCATCGACGACGACGGTGTTACCGCGGGCGGACGCAATGAGCCTCTCGGCAGCTTCACCGGCGATTTCTACAACACCAAGAGCGCCATGGGAACCGCCAGCTTCGACCGGACTCAGCGGCTGGTCGTCAGTTACAACTACGACCTGCCGAAGCTTAAGGGAGGAAACCCTCTGGCGAGGGCGATCGTGAACGACTGGTCGATATCGGGTGTCACCACGATTCAGTCCGGATTGCCCTTCTCCGTGACCGATAGCACCTCGGGAACAGTTTACGGTATCTCAGCCTATGCGCAATTTGCGCCGGGAATGACGCTTGGCAATGCCGAATTAAGCGGCCGCACCGAAAATCGCCTGAGCGAGTACTTCAATACAGCCGCCTTCACGAAAGCTCCGGTGATCGGTGACGGCACCGGGTTTGGCGACGGCGGAAGAGACATGTTCCGTGGTCCGGGGCAGCTCAATTTTGACGCCAGCATCGGCCGCGAGTTCAACGTCAAGGGCATCAACGAGAACGGGCGGCTTCAGTTCCGAAGCGAGTTTTTCAACCTTCTAAACCATCCGCAGTTCAATAACCCGGGATCGAACCGGGGCGCAGCGAGCAGTTTCGGCGTGATTTCGAGCGCCGCCGTTTCTCCGCGTATTCTGCAGTTCGCTTTGAAGTACGTGTTCTAAAACGGTGTTGGCCGCCGGGCCTGGACCGATAGCAAGGATGCACTCTTGTCGAATCGAAGATCGATCCTGAAATCTCTGGGCCTGGGCGGCGCCGTGATCGCGGCGACGCAGAAGCGAAGTCTGGCGCAAACCGGGAATACGCCGCAGATCGACGGCATCGCCAGTGATCTGCTGGAAGCCATTCGTGGCTTCCAGGTGGATGATACGCATTGCCACGCATCAGGCATGCAATACGCCCAAACCACGCCCCGGCAGTTCCTTTTGGACACCTCCCTGGCGGCGTTGCCACAGGCTTCCTACTTCCCGTCCGGGGTGCTCCAGCGTTGGCGCGCCGCCACGGGGGACGAAAAAGCGAAGCTCGACCAGCAGTACGGAATCGAGAAGAAACTCGATGAAATGGCGTTTAACGCCCGCGAAACCATCTTCATCAAATATCTGACCAAGGAACTCGCGGGATTTCTGAAGTGCGCGCCGAAATTCGAGACCGTGATTGCCGCTCGCAACGAACGAGCGCGGAGTAACTACAGCCAATACATCAGCGAGCTATTCCGCGACGTGCATTTGACCAATGCCATGGTCGATACCGGTTGCTGTGACGCGATGTCGGCTCCCGGTTTCGCCACCTTCTCGGATGCGATTCACCCCTGCACGATGCGGGCGATTGCCCGGATCGAGACCATTCAAACCCCCTTGTTGCGCACCGATATCTCATTCGAGGAACTGGAATCGCGCTTTAGCGACGGTGTACGCAAGGCCCTGGATGGGGATGGCAACTTCGGCTTTAAGTCCTGGGGAATGAAGTGGCACCAGATGGAGCGGCTGGGTGTGATCAAACCTCACTACGACTCCGCGTCGGCGAAGAATTCCTGGGAGGAGTATAAGCGGCTGCGCGGCACTCCGGCGGCGGACCGCGAGGAGGATGCCGACCGGGGACGGCGTTTGAAGGAATATCTGCTTACGATTGCCCTGGAGGAATGTCTGAAACGGGACATGCCGATGCAGATCCACTCCGGCGATGGAGAAGCGCCTGGCGTCATCCTCCGGCGCCAGAACCCATATAATCTGGAGGAAGTTGTTCGCTTCGACCGAGACGGAGTGATGCGCATGCCGAAGATCATCCCCGTCCACGCGGGGTATCCGTTGGTGCAGCAGGCGGTTTGGTTGAGCCACCTCTACACCAATTGTTACTTCGAGATTTCGCTGATGAATCCGACCATCCATCAGGGGATGGAGCGCCGCTTCGGCGAAATCCTGGAAGCCGTGCCGATGTCCAAGATTCTGTTCGGAAGCGATTCGTGGGATGTTCCGGAGTACAATTGGCTGGCGGGAATGTGGGGAAAGCGTTACTTGAGCAGGGCCCTGGCGGTGCACGTGAAGGAAGGAACGCTCACCCGCGACGAGGCGCTGGACGGAGCGCGCATGATGCTGTACCAGAACAACCGGCGTATTTACAACTTGCCTGCCTGAACTGGCCCTGGAGAATCATCGGCTCTCCCGGCTAGAATTACAGAAGACTGAGATGCGCATCCGGTTGGCCCTCATCCTGCTATTTTGGTTCCCCGCAGCTGGTTCGCAGACGGGAGTAGCGGTGGATCGAGAAACCGTCGATGCGATCGATGGCGCACTGCGGGCCCTTACGGCGGCTCCGGATTCAGAAAGCGCCCGCGTGTCGCTCGCTTCCCTCTATCTCAAGGCCGGTCAAAATCAAACTGCTATACAGACGTTGCGGCCGTATCTGCAGTCTCATCCGGATGCGCCCAAGGCACTCCGGCTGCTGGCCGTGGCTTACCTCCGGAACGATGAGTACCTGGAGGCAAAGGACGCCGCGGAGGGAGCACTTCGCTTCGGGACACGGGATTCGGCCACAGTCGAGGTGCTGGCGATGGCGCACCTAGGTCTGCGAGCTGACGGCGCCGCGATGGCTCTGTTTCAAGAGGCAGTGAAGCTGGATCCGAATTCCATGGAAGCCAACCTTCAGCTCGGCCTGCTGTATACCAAGCAGCACCAGAATCTGGGGGAGGCCATTCGCTTGCTGAAGAAAGCGCGCGTTCTGCAGCCCAATCTGGCGGGCACGCAGGCGGCACTCGGCTCAGCCTTCCTCGCATCGGGCGACCCGCGACAGGCGGCTGACGCTCTGGAGACTGCCGTCCGGCTCGATCCGGATATTGCCGAACCGTACTACCTGCTGGGAACCGCCTATCGGCAACTTCATGACGACGGTAAGGCCGACGCGGCCCTGGCGGCATTCCAATCCCGCAAGAAAGCCGAAGCCGACCAACGGGCACTTGAGATGCGCAGCCGCGCCGACTACGAAGCCGGCGTCAATCTCTTATCGAATACCGATCAGCTCGACAAGGCTTACGAGCTGTTGGCTAAAGCCGTGAGCGAGCGTCCTACGTTCGATCCGGGCTACTACCGTATGGCCCAGGTCAGCTACCTCAAGGGCGATCTGCGGAGCGCGTTGGCTTCCGTCCGGGAAGCCCTGCGCCTGAATCCCCTTGAGCCTGAATATTACTACGTATTAGCCCGATGTCTGGAAGACACAGACCCTGGCGCGGCTCTAGACGCGATCGAGAGAGCCGTTGGTCTCCGGCCCGGTGTCCCGGATTTTGAAGATTTACGGAAGGAATTGCGGATCAAGGCGGCTGGCAAGGCTCCCGCCTAATGAGCGGCCACTTGTTCCGCGATCCGCCGAACCTGATTGATCGGAAGATTGAGTAACGTTTCGGTTTGACCCGAGGGCCATCGGATGGCCAGGCGTTCTACCGAACGGGCAGTGCCCAGGCCGAAGTGGAGGCGCATCTCGCCGGCGGAACAATAACTCGTTCCGCCCATGATTTGAGCGTGTTGCTGTTTCCCCGCGGCGGTGAGCGTCACTTCCGCGCCGATGGCATCGCGGCTGCTCTTCCCCGCTCCCACCAGATCGAACCCTACCCAATTGCCGCCGGCCGTGCGGTTGTGCGCGAGCAACGGCGGGCCGGTGTTCTGGCTGACCACGAAATCGATGAGACCGTCGCCATCGAAATCGGCCAGTGCAAGCCCGCGTCCTAGAAGCGGCTTGGCAAAAACATCTCCTGATTCGTGCGCCACATCGCGGAAATGTCCGCCTCCGGTATCCTCGAACAGGGACATGGGCTCGCGGTAAGACACACGCGCGTGAAACAGGGCGATATTGTCGAGTATGTGGCCGTTCGCCACCAGAATCTGCCGGCGGCCGCTGTTGTCGAGATCGGCGAAATGCGCCCCGAATCCACTCAGGAGACTTCGCTCCGCTCCGAGTCCGGCTTCGATGGTGGCGTCGCTGAATCCGCGCTTGCCAAGATTGCGATAAAGGCGGTTCAACTCGTTGTCCAGGTGCGTGACGTAGATGCTGGGGTGAGGATCGCCATCCAGGTAGGCTGCGTCCGCACCCATGCCGGCCTCCGCCTGGCCGTCGGCATCGAAGCCGACGCCGGCGGCCAGGGCTGTTTCCTCGAATGTGCCATCGCCGCGGTTGCGATAAAAGAAATTCATGACACTGTCGTTGGCTACGAAAATGTCCGGCCAGCCATCGCCGTCGAAGTCCGCCAGAACGATCCCCAGGCATTTTCCCTGTGAGCTTTCGAGGCCCGCCTGGGCGGTGACCTCGCGGAACCTGCCTCCGCCCTCATTGTGGAAGAGCGTAACCCCGGTTCCCTGGTAGACATCGGGATGGCAATAGGCGCGCAGCCCGCGCGCGGCATCGCCGCAGAAACGTGGATCGTTCCAGGAGAAGCCGGCGACGTAGTTGGCAATCACCAGATCCAGAAGACCGTCGCGATCGTAATCGAACCATCCCGCGCTGGTAGCCCAACGTCCGTGGTTCCCGACGCCGGCGAACGCGGTCACATTGCTAAACGTGCCGTCGCCGTTGTTATGGAATAACAGGCTCTGCGGATATCCGGTAAGCAGAAGGTCGGGATAACCGTCGTTGTCATAGTCCGCCACGGCCACGCCCATGCCGTAAGTGTTGAAGCTCCCGTTTAAGTGGGCCGCCGCCGTGCGGTCCTCGAATTTGTTGCCGCCGAGATTGCGGTAGAGCGCCAACCGGTCGTGCCCAGCCTGAGCCGAACCTGGCCGGCCGCCTCCGCTCACGAAAACGATGTCCGGCCGGCCGTCGCGGTCGAAATCGAGCACGCCGACTCCCGAGCCCATCGTCTCGATCATCATCTTTTCAGGGGTGGCGCCGTTTTCGGCGGCGAAATGAACACCGCTGGCGGATGTGACATCTTCAAAGGCGAACCTTCGCGAAGGCCCTGACGCCAGAACGAGCCCGGCAACCAATAAGGAGGAGAGAGACGTTAACAACGGCGGGCGAAAATTAGTGCCGAATAAATGGACGCCCCATTTTCGCCCCGCGGTATGCCGAAGGAGTTTCTCGTCCTCAGGGGTGAACGCCATTACAGCGTTTTATCAACCACAACGGCGCCACCCTTCATGACCCAGCGCACGTTCTTGATGACAACTTGAATGTCGGCCAGCGGGTCGCCTTGCACCGCGACGATGTCGGCAAAGTAACCGGGGGCGACGGAACCCAGGCTCTTCTCCATGCCGAGCGCTTCCGCCGCTGAAACGGTGGCGGATTGTAAAGCCTGTTCGTTGGTCATGCCCATCTTCACAAACCAGGTGAGTTCGCGCATATTCAGGCCAAATCCATTGTAAACGCCATCGGAACCGACCAGCATGCGGGCCCCGGCCTTGAAAGCCTTCTGGGCCGTGATGTAGTTCCGCCGGATGTAATCCTCCAGATTCTCTTTGGCTCCGGCCGGGAACTGATATACATCGTTGTTTTCCACGTAATACTGATTGTGATCGATGGTGGGAACATACCAGATCTTCTTCTGGACCATTTCCGCGATGGTGGCGTCGTCCATATCCGTAGCGTGTTCCAGCGTGTCACAACCGGCTCGGATCGCGTCGCGCGCGCCGTCCGGACCGTAGGAGTGGATGGCCACCTTATGTCCCGCCGCATGAGCGGTGTCGACAATGGCCTTCATCTCCTCATAGCTGACGGTCTCGTCTCCGGTCACGTTGTCGAAGCCGCCCGTGGAGCCGAAGACTTTCACCCAATCGGCTCCCGCCTCAAGGGTAGCCTTGGTTGCCTTGATCTGTTCGGCTATTTTCTCGTTCATGTCCGTGATCTTCGGCAAGCCGTGCAGGCCCGACCCGGAAACGAACAGGCGCGGTCCCACCAGAGCGCCCATATTGATGAGATCGCGCAGGTCGATATCGGCGCCTCCGGCGGCATTTAGATCGCGCAGCGTAGTCACCCCCGCCTCCAGCGATTTCATCCCGTTTCGCTGCGAGAGGACGACGGTAACGGCGACATGCCGGCGCGGCTGGCGCCTGGGGGTGGTGCCGGGAGCGCCGTCCCAATAATAGGTGACGTGGGTGTGCATGTCGATCATCCCGGGGATGCCGGTGAACGACTTCAAGTCGATAGTCTGTACGCCAGGCGGCACCTTTCCGTTGGCTTCCACACTGCGGATCTTATCGTCGTCCACGATGACGACGGCGTTCGAGATGACACGATTGCCATCCCAAAGTTTTCCGAATTTGATGGCTTTGGTCGCGGCGGTTGCGCTCAGGCAAATGGAGAGCGATAACGCCAATTGGAATTGTACCCGTCTAAACATGCTGCCTCCCCAACCGCGGAAGGCGAGTTGGCCCTTCTATCAGTCAATGGCCAACTGCTCCGCAGCCTTCTCAATTCGTGGGTCTGTCCGGTTTGAGACACTGCGCGAGAAACCGGTAAATATCGCGCCGCGCCTCCTTGGCCAGTTTAGTATCCAGCCGTCCGAACTCATGTCCCCCCGGCGCGTCGTCGTAAATCTTGTATTCGAACTTCTTCCCTGCCGCCTTTAGCGCGGCTACAAACCGCTGCACCTCGATGACGTTGACATCCTCATCGTTGGTACTGCTTTGAATCAAGAGCGGGGTGTCCAGCTTGTCGGCATAAGTGATCGGCGACCGCTTCAGATACTCCTGAATGTCGCCTTGAACTGTTTTCCCGATATGGGCCGGGGCCGAAAAAATCGCCTGATAGGACGCATCGTGATAGCCCAGACGCAACACCAGATCGGTAACCGGCACTCCCGCGTACGCCACCGCGTAGGTTCCCGGATGCAGCAGTATGTTCATGAGTGTGATCATGCCCCCGTGACTCCAGCCGATCATTCCCACGCGCTTCTCGTCGAGGAAGCTATAGTTCTCCAGCATCCATGCCCGGGCCTGGAACACATCCTCCACCTCCAGGCCGCCGTAATCGATGGCATCATAGTATGCAGCTCCGTAACCCGTGCTGCCTCGATAGTCTGGCCCGATCACGCTATAACCCTGCTGCACCAGGTCCCGGACAACACTGTATTCATAATCGTGCCCGAAATCACTGTGAATTCCCTGGTGGGCGAACACGATCAACGGCTGCTTCTTGCTTCTGTCCAGGTTCTTCGGCACGAATGTGATGGCGCGAATGATCATCGGATTCTTCGCGCCCGGCGCTGTCGGGTTCTGAGGCCGGTGCGGCGGTGCACTCGTATAGCGGACTTCATTCACCTCAGCGAGGTCGCTAAGTTGCGTGTACCACTTCTCTATCTCGAACTGCTTAATCAGAATATCCGCGTTGAAATCGCGATTGCCGCCTCTTCCGGCCGGCTCGGTAGCCGCCGCCGGCGTCCCGCCGCCCGCGGACACACCACCGCCCCCACCGCGCTGAGCCAAAACCGGCGCGGACAGCAGCAGACACAGGAAACCAATTCGCGATAGCACCCTGAATCCCCCGAGCGCCGATAAACGGCCGAAGGTGTCTGGCGCCGGTGCGGTCATAATAACGACGGGCTTCAATGGCTTTCGAGCGGTAACAGACATTCGACCAGATCCCTCGCAGGCAAGATGTTGAGTAAGAATCGATAGGCGAGAATCGCTTCCCCGAACAGGCGTTGCGGGGCGAGGCGAAACCGCGGTAGTGAACCTGGTTGCGGTCCGGACTGGGGACTGTGTTCTGCGGCGTACAAGGCAACGGCCTCTGTTAAGCACGCCAAGCGTTTGCAGAAACTGTATGGGGAGGTTATCATACGCCAGTCCGCTTAGTCAAGCGCGTTTGACTCGAACTGGCTCTGCGCAGACTCAGGGGCGATACCCCTTTATATCGCTTTACAGCTCGCGAAAGATGGCTCTGATCGGCGAATCCAGCCTCCGCTGCAATTTCGGCGATGGGCCGATCTGTGTGCCGCAATTGTCTGCATGCGGCATCGAGGCGTAGCATCCTCACGTACTCCCCCACGGAACACTGAAAACGTTCGCGGAAGGTCCGGGCGACGTGCACGGGATGCACATGCGCCATTTGCGCCAACTCGGCCAACGTTGGCGGGGTGCGGAACCGCTCCCGCAGAGTCGCGCCGACGCGGTTGATCCAATGCTGCTGGCGTTCCGTCTGCGCAAAGCGGCCGCGGAGCAGGCATGTCACCATTTCCATCGCCAGAGCCTCCAGGGCCAGGCCGGAAAGCGTGTCGGACGCGCGTAACTCCCGGCGAAGTTGAAGGCCCATCTCGAAGCAGCCAGGATGGTGGAGCAAGGTACGAGAATCCATTCGAAAGCCGCCGTCGAGGAGTTGCTCTTCGAAGGGCGGCAGGATCTCCAGGTTGAGCAACTCTCCTCCGCCGCCGGAAAACTGGTCGGAATGCAGCTCGCAGGGAGGGTGAAAGATCGCCTGGCCCGGCACACAGTCCCACGTGCTGGCCCCGCACGTCTCCCGGTAGAATCCTCGTATCAGAATGGAGAAATAGGGCTGCAGGTGCAAATGCCGTGAAAGATTCTGATCGGCGGGATGCCTGCTCTCGAACAATGAAAGAGATCGAAAGGTTAGCGCCTTCGCCCCGCGCCCTGCTTCTGACATAAGTCGCCGATATGCCTTTCACGCCGCGCAAGCCGGCGGACGCGGTTAGGTTGCAAAGGGACCGTACACTTCGGATTTCATTTATATCGGGCTAGCGGTGCAATGTCAACGATTTCATAATTCTAGTTCTTGATAGCAGGCATCAAAAAGAATTATCGCCAGCAGGTTAACCACGTTCAATACTTACGTTCGCAAGACCGGTATAATTCTGCTACCCGCACGGCAACCTCGGTTGACGAGGGCACGGATTACTGGCAGGAGCGTATCAATATGGAAAAGAACTTCGATTCGGGGTGCGAGAAGCCGAAGTGCTTAACGGACAAGATGGAGCGGCGCGGCTTTCTGCTGATGACCGCGGCCGCCGCATCCGCGCCTGGGTTTTCCGGGCTCGCGGCAGCCGCTGAACAAACCGGCGCGGATGAGTTGTCTTCTCTTACCATCGCCGAGGCTTCCAGGAAGATCCACGCGCGGGAAATCAGTTGCCTGGAACTCACCCAAGCCTGCGCCGCTCGATCCAGGGTCTACAACCCGAAAGTCAACGCGTACATCACCCTGATGCATGAAGAGGCGGCCACGCAAGCCGCCCGGTTGGATGCCGAGGCGAAATCCGGAAATTTCCGCGGGCCACTGCACGGCATTCCTGTCGCGCTGAAGGACAACATCGATACGGCCGGCACACGCACAACCGGAGGCAGCGCCGTTTTTGACGACCGCGTTCCCGATGAGGACGCCGAAGTGGTACGGCGTTTGAAAGAGAGCGGAGCCGTGATCCTGGCCAAAGCAAACCTCCAGGAATTCGCGATGGGCTCCACGTCGGTGTCCACTTACTTCCATCCGGTGCGCAACCCTTGGTCGCTCGATCATATCTCAGGCGGCTCCTCTGGCGGTTCGGCCGCCGCAGTCATCGCCAACATGACCGTGGCCGCGGTGGGTACTGACACAGGCGGCTCGGTTCGCATACCCGCGGCCTATTGCGGCATTGTAGGGCTGAAGCCGACTTATGGATTGGTGTCCATTCGGGGCATCATTCCGCGCACATATTCACTGGATCACTGCGGCCCCATGACAAAGACCGCCGAGGACGCGGCGATCTTGCTGAATGGGATGGTCAGCTACGACAAATACGACGTTGCCAGCGTGGAACACGCCAAGGAAGATTATGTGGCGGCGCTCAAGCAACCCGTCAACGCCCTTCGCGTGGGCATTCCGCGGGCGCCATTTTTCGATTTCCTGGATGACGAAGTAGGGAAAGCGACGGAGGCTGCCGTGGATGTCATCGCTAAACTCGCCAAGAGTGTGAAAGAAACCCGACTACCGCCTCCGGGCAAGTATTCCCGGTCTTTTTTCGATGGCGAAATCGAGGCTTTCCACTGGGAGTGGTACCAACGCAAAGCCGGCAGTTACTCGCTGAATCAGAAGCGCACGATCGAGGCCGTTCACAAAAGGCTGAACGATGTCGGGAGCGAAACTTGCTCCGCGCGCGTGGTCGACTACATCAACGCGCAGTGGGAACTCCAGCGGTTGCGCAAGACCATTGACGACGCTTTTGCGGATTTTGACCTGGTCGTATTGCCCACCATGCGGACGCTGCCGGGGGATATTAACGCAACATTGGCGCGTGAGGAAGGCGCCGGCGATGGAGGCGGAGAACCGCGGCAGACTTCCAATTGCGTCCCCTTCAACACGTTTGGCATCCCTGCGGTGTCGATTCCGTGCGGCTTCTCGGCTTCCGGATTGCCGATCGGCCTGATGATTGCCGGTCCACGGTTTTCCGAGGGCAGAGTTCTGGCTCTGGCTCACTCCTATGAAAGGGCTACCGAGTGGCACACGCGCCGTCCGCTGTTGAGCCCCGAAATGCCGGTCCCTCCCGTGAAGCGCAAAGTGTCCGAGATGGGAGGCTAAGCGAATGGCGGTCAATCTCGACCAGCGCTCGTTCGATTTTCCGATGGAGCGGTACGTAAGCTGGAAGGCGCCACGTTCGTGGTTGACAATGGTGCGTCGACATTCCTGCCGCCGTGGCATTATCTGCCGCTAGCAATGCGGGGCACAACTCACCTACAAGTGAGAAGTCCTCTTCTTGTAAATTATTGATTTTAAATGATAACAGATGGTGAGCCGGGCGGGATTCGAACCCGCGACCCACGCCTTAAAAGGGCGTTGCTCTACCAACTGAGCTACCGGCCCACATGACCCTGCTTCGGGGGAGTGGTGAACGCTGCTATCCCAGTCTATCAGACACCGTGAGCCACTATAAAGCCTTCCCGTCGGACAGCCGATCTGTTTATCGTGAGCGCAAAACATCAACTGCCTGAAGAGCCCATCCGTTCCAAAGGAGAAGCGACCCTCCTGCCCGCCGGGTATCCCGAGCTGACCGCTACCGTCCGCGACATCAGCGCCTCCGGAATTGGCGTGCTGGTCGGGAACCTTCTGGAACCGGGGACTCGATTGGATATCCAGATTCACGATTATATGGCGCATGGCGTGGTCCAGGTTTGCCAGCCCGAAGGGGACGGGTTCTACATCGGCATCGCTCTCGCGGCATGAGTCCGCGCGCATCCCGCTATACTTGGTCGTGATGGACCGATGAACCGGCTCGCAAAGCGTCTTTTCTACATCCTGGCGGCGATCGGAGCGACGCTCACGATCGGAACCGTGGGTTTCAGCCTGATTGGTGGATACTCGGTCTTCGACGCCTTCTACTTCACCCTCACCACCATGACCACGGTGGGGTACGGCGATTCGTTTTCCCACGCCGGGCGCGTTTTCAACGCGTTTCTCATCATCGTCGGCGTGAGCACTATTTTTGTGGCCATCGGCGCCATGACCCAGACCATTATCGAGTTTGAACTGGGCGACGCCATCGGCAAGCGGCGGAATAAACGCATGATCGACAAGTTGAAAGATCACTACATCATCTGCGGCTTCGGACGGGTGGGACGCGGCGCAGCCGCGGAATTGCAACACGCCGGCGTAGCTTTCGTGGTGGTGGATATCGACCCGGATCGCGTGGAGCGCGCCATGTTGGCCGGCATGCTGGCGGTGGCCGCCGATGCCACCCAGGACGACGCCTTGCGGCAGGTGGGCATCGAGCGGGCCCGCGGACTGGTAGCGGCGCTCGCCACCGATGCCGATAATCTCTTCGTCCTGCTCTCCGCCAAGGGTCTCAATCCCAAACTCTACGTGGCGGCGCGGGCGGCCGAAGAAGGCGCCGAGGAGAAAATGCGGCGCGCCGGCGCGGACGCGGTATTCGCGCCCTATTCGATTACCGGACATCGCCTGGCACAGTCCCTGCTGCGGCCCCACGTGGTGCAGTTCCTGGATTTCACCACCAAGGATGTCGCCATGGATATCAGCATCGAACAGGTGCGCGTGTCGGCGGGCAGCGAGGTGGTGAGCAAGACCATTCGCGAAATGCAAATGCGGCGCAACATGGGGGTGATCGTGATGGCCATCCGGCGGCGTGACGGCAGCATGCTCTTCAATCCTCCGGCCGACACCTCGGTCGAGGCCGGGGACTACCTCATCGTCATGGGAAAACAGGAGGACCTGAGCGCGCTCGAAGGGCTGGCGGAAGCGCGTAGGTAACATCCCTACGGTAGTCCCAGTACTGGTTTGTGTTTTCTAGCACCGTTATAATGGTCTGCGGCTGGAGGTTGGCGGATGGCGAACCGCTTTCGGGAATTTGTCGAAAATATAGTGTATGCGGGAATGAAGCCGAAGGTGCGGGCCGCGGAGGGCGCCCCCGCCGCCAGGCCGGGGCCGTTTGCGCGTTTCCTGTCCGGGCCGGCTCCGTCCGACCCGCTGTACCTCACGAACCAGACTGTCGGACAGAAGGCTCGTCGCATTCTGCTCATGCTGTCGCCCGTGCTGGTGGTGATTGCCGGAGGTCTGTTAGCCATCACTCTCCTGAGCCCGAGAACCGCGAGAGGCCCCAAACAACTTACCTCGGCGGAGATCCGGGCGAAGGTGTTGCCGGACTTCAACAAAGAGATCAAGCTGGATTCCAATCAGGATCTGGAGGTCACGGAGGTGCATTTCGAACACACCGGCGCCAGCATGATGGTGGGCAATCTGCATAATAAGACCAACCACTCGATTGAGCAGGCGGTCATCGTGTTTGAACTGGCGGACGCGTCCCGTTCCGAGCTCGGTGGCGTTACCGTGACGGAGACCAATCTGGCGCCCGGCACGGTCCGTACGTTCAAGAAGCCCATCGAACAGACCAGCGCAATGTTCGCCCTGGTGCGCGAAGTGGAAACGCGGTAAGTACCCGGGCGTTATCGGCCAGATAAAACAAGCAGTTCACCACAGAGACGCAGAGACACTGAGAAAACCAACCCAAAGACGCGAAATCCTGAATCCAATCGAGCGTCAGGCTGCGCGGGATGTCCTCGCCCTCATTGCTTACGACCTCGACGGTGCAAAGCAGTTCTCTGTGTCCTCTCCCTCCTCTGT
>CAZARO010000014.1:0-15944 GCA_964487165.1 uncultured Solibacteraceae bacterium
CTGATCAGGGGCGGGTGGTGCAGGACGACCAGACTGGGCTGGTCCGGCGCGGCGAGAATGGGAGAATCACGAGCATCGTCATCCGCGCCCTGGTCATAGGGATTCGTGACAATGCTGCCCTGTGGCAAGGTGGAAAAATCGTCGCCGCCCGTTTGATGAGAGAAACTCAAACTCGGCATCATCAGACCGAACACCAACAGGGTGGAGAGCAGGCCTCCGGCCAGAGGCAGCGCCACCGGGCGCATGAGATTGTCGAACGCCAGATTGATATTTACCGCGAGGCGCCGGACGCGTTCCCGGACGCTGGCGCGGGCCAGTTGCCGATCGCGCTCGTGCGAGGCCATTACACTCAACCGCGCGGCCAGCGCATCGGGCATCGGCGTCTGGGCCATCTTCCGCAAAATCGCGCGTTGGGTTTCGAGAGATGCGAGATGCGTGCCGCACTCCCGGCACACACCGGTGTGCGCCAACACATTCTCCCGCCCCGCCTCCGGCAACTTGCCGTCGAGGAGTAAAGAGATCAGTTCTTGCACGTTTTCACAGCTCATACCATCTACTCTGCCGTCTTCGGCACCAATCGCAGGGCCGGCCTGTCTTTCAGGCTTCCCACGAGTTCTACCCGCAAGGCCTCGCGGCCCCGCAAGATCCGGGACTTTACCGTCCCGAGGGAAACACCAAGGACTTCCGCGATCTCTTCATAACTCATGTCAGTGATGTCCCTAAGCACCACCGCTTCGCGGAATATGGGACTCAGCTTTTCGAGCGCTGCCTCAATCATGAGATGCTGCTCGCGCTCGAAAGCTACATCGAACGGCGAAAGACTACCGTCGGGAATAATATCCTTCCAGTTGCGCGCCTCTTCCGGTTCGGAATCCAGCTCCACTTCGCGCCGGCGATGGCGAAAAAACCAGCGGCGCGCGTTGTGCGCTTCGTTCACCGTGATCCGGTAAATCCAGGTCTTCAAGCTGCTCTGGCCGCGGAAAGACCCGATGTTGCGGAACACCTTGAGGAAGACTTCCTGCACCACGTCGGCGGATTCCGAAGGGTCGTCCAGCAACCGCAAAGCCAAAGCATATACAGGCTGCTGGAACCGGCCGAGCAATTCCTCATAAGCCTGAGCCGCGCCCGCGCGCAGCGATTCTACCAGCGGCAGGTCATCGCTGTCCGCGCCTTCCAAAGCCCGTTGAGAACCCAAATCGAGAATCGAAGTTGCCACCGGCGGCCTCACAATTCAGCCTGATTACAAGCTATCAGGAAAACTATGGCCTTGCAAAGGTATAGACACCGGACTAAGCGAAAAGTTCCCGTCCGGCGCCGTGCTGCCCGGTAAGGCTGGTACGCTAAAGGTTCATGCCAGTGCTATCCGCCCCCATTCTCACCAGCTTTGCCGCCGATATCCTGGCGGCCGCCGGAGTGCCCGCCGCCCGCGCCGCCATGGCCGCCGAATCCCTGATCGCTTCCAATCTGCGGGGCGTCGATTCCCACGGATTGCAGTTGCTGCCCTACTATATCGAGCAGATTCTGGCCGGCGAGATGGATCCCAAATCCGATGGCCGGGTGATTTCGGAAAGCGGCTCCTGCCTCGTCTTCGACGCGCAAAACGCCCTCGGTCAATGGGTTGCGGACACCTGTTGCGGCCACGCCGTGCGCCTGGCGGCGGCTCACGGAGCGGGCGTGGTGGTGGCTCGCGAGAGCAACCATTTCGGCGCCGCGGCCTGGTGGGCGCAGAAAATGAGGGCCGTGGGACAGATCGGCCTGGTATTCTGCAACGCCTCGCCGATTGTGCCACCGTGGCAGGGCAGGGAAGGCCGCATCGGAACCAACCCGATTTGCATGTCGGTGCCCGGCCCGTGGCTCTTGGATATGGCCACCACCACGGTGGCCGCCGGCAAGATTTTCAAGGCGTTCATCAACGGAAAAGAAGAGATCCCCGCCGGCTGGGCGTTCGATTCGAGCGGCGTACCCACTACCGATACTAAGGCGGCCTACAACAAGGGCATGCTCATGCCACTGGGCGGATACAAAGGCAGCGGACTCGGGCTGATGGTGGAGATTCTCTGCTCCGTGCTTTCGGGCGGCGCCATGGCCAACGAGGTGGGCGGCATCCGCATTCGCGGCCGGCACAATCGCTGCAGCCAGTGCTTCATCGCCATCGATATTGCGCGTTTCATGCCGGTGGAAGAGTTCACCGCGCGGGTGGAACAGTTAGTCCACCTCATGAAGAGCACGGCCACCGCGCCCGGCTACGAGGAGGTGCTGGTGGCGGGCGATCCGGAGTGGCGCACCGAAGCGGAGCGGCGACGGGACGGCATTCCGATCGAACCGGGCAATTGGGATTTGCTGGTGAAAACGGCCGCGCGCCTCGAGGTCGCGGTGCCTGCCGCTTCCTGACGGCCCCGTTCCTATGGGGGTTGGAACGGGATCGCAAGCAAGCGGTTTCAGTACAATAGACGACAGAGATGTTGGTTTCGATAGCCACCAATCCGGAGCGGCCCAAATGGCTGCGCGCTCCTGCCCCGGCCGGGGCCACATACCGTGACGTGAAGGGCCTGGTGGACCGCCTCCGCCTGCACACCGTGTGCGAGAGCGCCGCTTGCCCCAACGTGGGCGAGTGCTGGAACCAGCGCGCCGCAACCTTCATGATGTTGGGCAACGTCTGTACGCGCCGCTGCGGATTCTGCGCCGTGCAGAAAGGCGCTCCGCTGCCGGTGGATTATGACGAGCCGAACCGCGTGGCCGAAGCGGTGGCGGCGCTAGGACTGAAGTTCGCGGTGATCACGAGCGTCAATCGCGACGACCGCGAAGATGGCGGCGCGGTGATATTCGCCATGGTGATCCGCGCCATTCGCGCGCGCGTTGCGGGATGCGGCGTGGAGGTGCTGGTGCCGGATTTCCAAGGCAGCCACGCCGCCGTGGAAACGGTGATGGAGGCCGCGCCCGACGTCTTCAATCACAATACGGAAACGGTGCCGCGGCTGTACCGCCAGGTGCGCCTGGGCGCTCGCTACGAGCGGTCGCTGGACGTGCTGGCGCACGCGAAGAAGGTGGCGCCGGAGATTCCCACGAAGTCGGGCGTGATGCTGGGGCTGGGCGAGCGGAACGACGAAGTGGTGGAAACGATGCGCGATCTGCGGGCGCACCACGTGAATATTTTGACGCTCGGACAATATCTACGGCCATCCCCCAAGCATCTTCCGATTGTGCGCTACGTGCCGCCGGAGGAGTTCGACGAGCTCAAGCGGATGGGGTACGAAATGGGCTTCACGCACGTGGAATCGGGTCCGCTGGTGCGCAGTTCGTACCACGCGTCGAACGCGGCGGCCAGCGTCTAGGTTCTCTCGCCGGTCAAACTAGCCAAGGCTTCGCCTTGATATCCCTGCGGGATATAGAAGTCAGGAGTCAGAAGTCAGAATGGGGGGCAGGCCTTTGAATCGATTGGACTTGCCGACACAACGAGAACAAAATCCTCGTTTCACGCCGTATAACGGGAACTAAAACACATACGGGGGAGGCGTTATGCCCTTGAGCCGCAGATACACTTCCAACTGCCCCCGATGATGCGCGGTATGCGTGAAATAAGCCCACAGCCATTCGAAGCCCGTCATGCGACGATTCTCCGGACCGGCTAACGCGTCGAGCTTTTCGGGAGCCAGAGCCGCTATCGCCTGATTGCAGAAATCGAACGAGCCGCTGAGGAATTCCAGCACCGTGTTCTTGTCGACGTCTCCCTTCCCGTTGATGCCGTCCACGATCTTTTGCGGGATGTCCGGCCGTTTGGTTCCGCTGGCGTTGGCGCAGGCGTTCAGGTTGGCGCCCGCCACCTGGAGCAGAACCTCGCTGAAGCTCAATTCCGCCGGAACGGGCTTGAATCCGTAGCTCTCCGCAGGCATGAGCTTGGCCACCGCAATGGTGAATTCCTTGGAGGTGTTCCAATGTTTCACCAGGGCATCTTTGACGGTGGATTGCGCCAGCGCGGGAACAGCCAAAACGAACAATGTGAGAAGCTTCATCTGGACCAAGCTAGCACAATCGTCGCGGAAGTTACCAACCTGACTTACTGGCGACTAATGCCCTCACGGCGAATGGGGTGGCGATCAACGGGTCGTCTTCTTTCACCAGGTTCTCGGAATTGGCCCACGAGCCGTCACGGCGCTGGGTGCCGCGCAATCCGTCCGCGACCTCGTTGCCCGGGTCCATTCGCAATGCCTGAAACGCCTCGGCGCTGGCCGCCGAATAGTAGAACGCCAGGCCCTTCGGCCAACGCCGATAAGCTTCACCCACGAATCCCGGAACCGCCATATCGCGATGGTGAGCGGTGAGCCATCGTTGCGCGGCGACGACACGCGGGTGGTCCGGCGGGTGTCCGGTGGAGAGCAGCGCCAGGATTCCATCCGCGGTGGTGGTTCCGTAACTGCGGAATCGGTCGCCCTCCTGGCCGGCCTTATTGGTATCGGCTTCCGTGGTGGAGAAGAAGAAGCCGCCATCGGCGCCCGGCGGGTTCTGCCGGTCGAAGTTCTGGCAGCGCTCCACAAAGGTTCGGGCGGCTGCGAATGCCGGGTCGGAATCGGGCACGCCGCCCGCCCGCAGGGCGTCGAGGACGTACCGCGTCATGGAGAGATCCACGTGCCCGGTATCGGGCGGAGTACGGCGGCCGCCGCCCATCCCCCACGCGCCGTAGACCGGATCCTGCGGGCTCCATCCGTTCTGTTCGGTGAACTGCTGCCCGCGCAAATAGCCGATCATGGGCGTGATCTGCGCCTGCCATCCCTCGCGGTGCGCGCGGCAAATCGCACTCACGGCAAGCGCCGTGGCGTAGTTGGGGTAGTCGGGGACATCAGGATCGGCGATGCCCAGCGCACCGTTGGCTTGCGTGCGGCCGCGAATGAATGCGAGCGCGCCGTCGACCTGGTTGCGCGGCTGCGGGTAGACGTCGCCGGGCACCTGGAGCAGTGCGTCCAGAACGAAGGGCGTGAGCGCCTGGCCCGACCGTAACAAGCCGTAGGTGTGGCTGTGCCAGCCGCGATCGGCCTCCTGGTGCGACCACAACCAGGAGACCGCATGACGGAGGACCGGGTGCGACGGGGAAGCGCACCCGGCAAGAGCGAGAAGAATCGCGACCACCAAAGTTTGGCGCATCACCGGTTGTGCGTGCCGGTATGGATGACCTTGGAGGTTTCCGCCGCCGGCTGGCGATCTGCCGTCAGCAACAGAATCGCGGCGCTGGTGACGGCCACCCGGCCGGTGATGCAGTGGTGGCCGGCCCATGTGCCATCTTCGTTCTGGAGCTTGAGCAGCTTGGTCTTCATGTCAGTATTCCACTTCTGCCATGGCGCACCGCCCGTGCGGCGCAAGCTTTCGCTGATATTGAGCCAGGAAAAGAACTCCTCGCCGCCGATGGAACCGAAGCCGGTGACGAATGTCTGGTTGGATAGCGCTCCGCTGATCGCAGCGATTTGCGCCGCGTTTTTCTTGCGGTCCTCTTCCGTGCGGCTGAGCTGTTCGAGTTGCTGGGCGCTCTGATAAAGCGGGACGCCCGCGGAGGCGGCTGTGTACATCAGGATTCGGTCTTTTGTCTCCGGCGCGCTCATCGGCGGTGGAACGCCCCCGATTACTCCAGCGCTAACTCCGGGAGCGGCGGCGGCGGACACCGTGACGGGTTCGGCCGCGGTCACCGGCGCCGGAACGGCTCCGCTTACTCCGGCGCTAAATCCGGGACCGTACCCGCCGCCGCTGCCGCTGCCCGGCTGCATCTTGGAATATTCGTCGACTCTGGCGAGCGCCAACTGTGAGTCGGTAGCTCCTTTAGCCTGGGCAATCGCCAGGCTCTGCGACGCCATCGAAGTCCCCAAAATGGGCGCCCATCCGCCGGCGATGTTCCAGCTTCCGTCCTTGAGCTGGTTCTTCTCGATCTTGGCCACGCACTTCTGCAGGCCCTGCCGCACGCGCGCGTTGGCTTGCTGGGTGCCCATATCGCCATCCAGCTCCGCCAGGAGTTTGGCGGCCAGGAAGGTATCGATGTACGGCCCCAGCTTACGCTGGATCTGCGTCCCGCGCAGGTCCGTGACGGCGAGCCCATCGGCCGGGCTCTGCTCTACGTGTTTGAGTACGAACTCCACGGCGCGCGCGAGCGGCTCGCGGTACTGGCCGTGCGTGGGCGTGGTGCCGTTGTGGAACAGCGCCTCGGCGACCACGGCGGTATTGGCGACGTCGTTGCCGCTCGATTCCAGACGCTCGCCCTGGCGCACGTAGGAAGTTTCCCCGCCGTCCTGCCCCCAGCCTCCGTCCTTGCCTTGCGTGGACACGAGCCAGCGCAAGCCGCGAGCGACAGAGGCATCGACGGGATCTTTCGGGCCGTCGCCCTGGTCAAAGGAGAATCCGAGTTCAGCGCAGACGCCGATTGCGAGAACGGCTGCGCTGGTTACGAGCACACGTGTCCTGTTGCCTTTCATGATGGTTTCCCTCCAGCCGCGCGGTGCGCGCGGTGTTCGCTGACGGAATGCCGTCTAAACAGGTTTCCTTCCACTTTTGACGCCGCTTCCTACAAAAATGTTGAGAACTCGGTTGGGTGAGTGCTTTCAATGCGGTGGGAGCGGAGGGGATTTTCCGATACGAGCACCGGCTAAGTGACGCGCAGAATCAGGTGTGGCGCAACCTCACGGTCGGAGACCGGCGGCGGCGGCGCGCTACCTACTCTCTGGCGCAGAATTCAGTTTCCGGTCGTCGATGATCTCCCTTACCGTCGCGGCTCAGTAAGAAGTCTGGTGGAATCAGCGAGGTGTTACAGAGCCGCGCGCGTCAGCAAGCGGTCTTTGGCAATCGACGGTAATTTTGCGCCCGAAAGTAGCTACGCCTGCAAAATTCGAAGAACCGCTTGCTGGCGCGCGCGGCTCGGAATAGCGGCTCTGTATGCAGCCTCATTCAGAGCCGGGACCGCGAGGGAGCGGTCGATCAGCCGAATATGGCAACTCCCTTTAAAGTCTGCCCCACTTGCCGGTCTACGGCAGCAGCGCGCGCCTGCTCTCGGGATGCCGCAGGAATCCTTCGGCCTGCGCGAACCCGCTTTCCACGCCGCGGCGGCGCGTGACCTCCACCTGTTTCGGGAACCACTTGTCGGGCTCTTGCGAGACGTGCGCGTAACACGCCGCGTGGCGGAGCGATTCCACCGCGGAGATGTCGACGTATTCGGTGGGTGCGAACATGGTGGTATCTTCGGCGACCTCGTAATAATACAGAGCGAAGCTCCGGCCGGTTTTCCACCACGCATCCAGGGCGAGCAGGGAGATGGCGCGATGGTCGCGGTGCCGGTCGATGGGCCATTGCGCGAACAGCACGTCGGGCTTTTCGTCCGCCAGGAGGCGCGCGAAGCTGTCGTAATGCGCCGCGTCGACTACGGGGCGGCCGTCCACCTGGTCGGCAAACGCGGCGCGGGCCTTCAGAATGCGGCAGGCGTTTTGCGCTTCGGCGGTGCGGATGGCGGCGCAGCGGTCCAGGCTGGCCGCGCCGCAGTATCCCTCGCCGCGATTGAGATACAGCAGGACCACATCGTGGCCCAGCGCGGTGTAGCGCGCGATGGTCCCGGCGCAGCCGCATTCCGGGTCGCCCGGATGGCCACCGGTGACAACGATTTTGAGCGGTCTGGATTGTGCGAAGAGCGGCATGGCGGCCGCCGAGACCAGCAGTTTCCGGCGTGAGAGAGGCACGCTGGAATTGTAATACGCGGCAGGATTGTCAGTTGCAGCGCAACGCCGCCACGGGATCGATTCTCACCGCGCGGCGAGCCGGGATATAGGTCGCCACCAGCGCCACCGCCAGCAGCACGGCGCAAGCACAGGCCATCAGCCACGGGTCGGTTGGACCAACGCCGTACAGCAGGCTGGCGATGAGGCGCGTGAGACCGAAGGTGAGGATCAATCCGATCGCCAGGCCCAGCGCGACGTAGCGCATCGTGGCCGTGATTGACACCAGGAGCACGTCGCGAGCCTGCGCGCCGAGGGCCATCCGGATGCCCAGCTCGTGGGTCGCGCGATTGACCGAATAATTGGTCACACCGTAAATACCCACCGCCGCCAGGAGCACCGCCAGCCCGCCGAAGAGCGCGAAGAGAACGGTATTCAGACGCTCGCGGGCGGTCACTGAGGCGGTAATCTCGTTCATACTCCTCACGTCATAGACGGGAACGTGTTTATCCAAGGAGGCCACGATGCGCCGGATAGAAGGGATGACGGCCGATGGGTCGCCCTCGATTTTTGCCACGATGGCCGGCTGCAAGCCCGAAAGCTGGGCATACGGGATGTAATACTGCGGCTGGAAGGTGTCCGCCGGGCCGAGCGCCTTGGTGTTGTTGACCACGCCTACCACGTCCCTCCACGGAGCGTCGTCACCCATCGAAATGCTTGGCTTGATCCGCTTATGAATGATGTTATCGGCCGGGAAGAACTCGCGCACAAAGGCCTCGTTCACAACGACGACCGGGTTGGAAGCCGTGGCGTCGCGGTCCGTGAAGTCCCTTCCCGATCGCAGTTGTATGCCGAGCGCGTGAAAATATCCCGGACTGACGGCATGCACCAAAGCAACAGGAGTGTATCCGGTTGGAAAAGAACGTCCCTCGATTTCAAAACCGGCCGAGGGGTCTGAAGTGAACGGCACCGGCCAACTGCTCGCGGCCGATTTTACCTGCGGCAGGCCCTTCAATTGCGAGACCAAGCCGTCATAGAAGCGGAGCTGACTGTCGGGCGTATAAGGCGGTACCGGCAGGCTCAAATCAAACGTCAGCACGTTGCTCGAGTCAAAACCAGGGTCGACCCGCATCAAGCGCACATAACTGGCGATCAGGAGTCCAGCGGAGGTTAGCAAGACTGCCGCGAAGGCCGTCTCCATGACCACCAGGGCGTCGCGGAAACGGCGGCGCGCGATGCCGTCGGAGCCGGTCTGGCGGCCTTCCCGTAACGCCGCCTCCAGATTCGGAACGGAAATCTGCCAGGAGGGAGCGAGGCCAAACAGAATGCCGGTCAATATGGATAGCAGGCCGGCAAACGCCAGCACGCGGCCATCCAGGCCAACTTCGCTAGCGCGCGGAATGGCTTGCGGGATCATGGCGAGGAGCGCTCGCGTTCCCCACGCTGCCAGCGCCACGCCCAGGCATCCTCCGATAACCGACACCAGCACGCTCTCCGTGAGAAGCTGCGCCACCACGCTGCTCCGCTTGGCCCCCAAAGCGGCTCGAATGGCGATCTCCCGTTGCCGCGCCAGGTTTCGCGCCAGCGAGATGTTCGCCAGATTGACGCAGGCAATCAGCAGGACACCCGCCGCGACCGCCAGCAAAACGATCAGCGCCCGCCGCGAACTGCCGACAATCCGCTCCCGTTCCGGCATGATGCGGATGGATGTCCGCCGCGCGTTGGTCTCGGGGTATTGTTGCGCCAGCCGCCGCGCGATAACGTCCATATCGGCGTGAGCCTGGGCCGGAGTTACGCCCGGTTTCAGGCGCGCAACCGCACTGAGCCAACTGTAACCGCGCCCGACTCTCGGCGAGCCCGTGTCGTTGCCGGAACTGACCCACATGGCGGCTGCGGACGCAGGTGGAAACTGGAAGCGCGCGGGCATGATTCCGCGAACCGTGAAATCGCTTCCGCCGATCGCGATGGCGCGCCCCACGATGGACGGATCGGCGTGAAACTGCTCGTGCCACAGGCGTTCGCTCAGCAGTACTACGTGGGCGCCCTGGTCGTCATCGTGCGGCTGGAAGCCGCTCCCGAGCAGGGGAGCCTCGTCGAGGACGGACAACAGATTTGCCGAAACCACCGCGCCGGGCACGAGCGACGCGCCGCTGTCGGAGGTGAGGGTAAAGTCGCCGTTGTGATAGGCCGCCATGCCGGTAAAGACATGGTTCCGGGCGCGCCAATCCTCAAAATCGGGATAGGACGTGGGAGCCCCGAAGTCCGAACCGTTCTCTTGCACGGAGTACAACCGGTCCGGTTTCGGATAGGGCAGCGGCTGCAGCAGCACGCCGTTGATGACACTGAAGATGGCTGTAGTGGCTCCGATGCCGAGCATGAGAGTGAGAATGGCGACCACGGTGTATGCGCGATCTCTTCGCAGGGTTCGCACAGCATACCGCAGGTCCCGGCCGAAACGATCCATCGCGGCCAACATCCACATTTTCCGAACCTCCTCCTTGACGAGGGTCACATTGCCGAAGGCGCGCCGGGCGGCGAAAACCGCGGCGTCCGGCGGCAGGCCGTCGCGCTGCTGTTCTTCGGCCTCCAATTCCAGGTGCGCCCGCAATTCGCGGTCGAGTTCCTGTTCCTGCAACTTGCGGCGGCGCGGCCAACGCATCTCAGTCCTCCTCGGCGGACCGGTGATGGAAGATATTCTACCGTGATTGCGAACCGATAGGGTAGACGGTCTACCAGCGAAAAGGTTAGGAGCGATGGGTAATCGGTCTATCGCGGGCTGAAGTCGCGGGCTGAAGCCCGCGCCACCGGTGGGGTGGGCTTCAGCCCGCCAGTAAGGGAGCAGACTGCCTTGGATTCCGGCGTAAAATGGATTGTGTACTCCGAGGCCCTGCTGGATCATTTTCAGAATCCGCGAAACGTGGGCGAACTCCCGGTTCCCGCTGTGACGGTAGAAGTCTCGAACCCGGCGTGCGGCGATATTCTGCGCCTTTCGGTGCGGTTCGAAAACGGAATCGTGCGCGAAGCGCGCTACAAGGTGCGGGGCTGTACGGCGAGTATCGCGGCGGGCTCCGCACTCACCGAATGGATTGCGGGAAAGACTCGCGTCGAACTGGCCGCGTTTCTTCCCGCGGCGATCGACGAGGCGGTGGGCGGATTGCCGGTGGAATCCAAGCATGCCGCGGCGTTATGCGCCGATGGGGTGAAGGCTCTCTTGCGAGGCGCTAAAGCGGCCCGGGCTTAGATCTCGGCTTAGATTTCTTCAGCCCGCAGGCGATCTACTTCGGCGGCCAGAGCGGTCAATTGCCGGGCGCATTCTTCCATCGCCCCGGCTTTGGCGCTTTGCTCGAGCTCGGCCAGCACCATCGCCGCCGCTTGCGCTCCCACGTTGGCGCAGGCGCCTTTGCAGTAGTGCGCCAGGCGCGCGCAGCCTTGCGGGTCGGTGTTGCGGACGGCCATGTCGAGCAGTGGCATTTGCCGTTCGGTATCTTCAATCAGCGCCGCCAGAAGCTGGCGCATCAGGTCCTCGTCTTCGAGCGTTACCTCGCGGAGTTGGTCCCGGTCCAGGACGAGAGTGGAATTGAGTGCCCTCACTATTTCAGTCTGCGCGTTGGCGGCGCCAGTGGAAATCCGCAATCAGCCTGAAAGCGACGGGAATTACGCCTTATTTTTGGCGGCTCAGCCCGAATTGGAATGAGCTGCGCACCGGGCGCAGATCGGCATCGAAGGTCGCGCTCACCATGAACGCGGGCGCCGGAGGAGTGCCGAAGCGCAGGTCGATCACGTCTACCGTTTTGCCGTTTTCCAGGTCGTACGCCGGCGAAACGTGCCACAGGGGAAATTGCGAGAAGCGCAGGAATTCCTGAAAGGCCGGCAGCTTCGAGGCCGCCTGGATAGCCGGATCGGGCGAGGGCTTGCGGTAGACCGCGGCATGCGTGGGGTCGAACTCGCCCAGCAGATCGATATCTTCCACGGCATACGAATCGGCCGTCTCGACGACGCCTTTCCAGCGCCACGGGTTGGCCGGACCGGGGACCGCCAGTGTCCGCAAGGGCGCGGAATTGTCGTAGATGCGCGCTTCCAACTCGCTCACCGCGCGCGCGTGCAGCACTCCGCGGCCGCAGTTGTAGAGCAGCAGGAAGACCAGCGCCAGCCACGCGAATCCCCGGCCGTGCAGTGGCTGCTTGAGGTTGCGCGAGGCGATTTCCGAACCCACCAGGCGCCCCAGGAACGGTCCGGCAAGGCAGAGCAGAAACACGGCCCAGATCCAGAGGTCGAAGACGTTGGTGAGGTCGAGGCGCAGCCAGCGCGCGGAAAAAGGCAGAAACAGGCGGATGCCGTAGACGTTGGTGAGATCGAGGAGTAAGTGCGTGGCCACGGCGATGAGGGCGGCGAAAAAGGCGCCGGCCCAGTGGATCTGCTTGCGGCTGACCAGGCGCACCAGCGCCACGGTCCCCAACGCCATCACCGGCATGGCCAGCAGGGAATGGGTGAGATGGCGGTGGTAATGCAAGTAGCTGAGCGATCCGCCGGCCGAGGTGACGATGTCGATATCGGGGGCGTTGGCCGCCAGCAGAAGGATCGGGGTAGCAAGCGGCGTCCAGCGCTTGAGGCCGATTCGGCTGAGGAACAGTCCAGTGGCGGTGTGGGTGAGGGGGTCCATGGCGGGCGTTGGAATCCCTATTGTAATGCCTGCACTTTTTTCTCTTGACATCGATTCGCCAATTGCAATAACATAATTGCATATTGCAATAGATTTATGGTTTGTCCCCACCGGTGACTGCGGCCACTTGCTGGCCAGTCGGTCACCGGTTTTTTGTCGATCGGTCGCGTTTGCGGCGCTATCCAGGGAAGTCTGAAACTTTGAGAGCTAACTACTTTCTGGCGCAAAATTACCGTCGATTGACAAAGACCGCTTGCTGACGCGCGCGGCTCTGTAACACCTCGCTGATTCCACGAGACTCCTTGCTGAGCCGCGACCGTAAGGGAGTGGCAGGTTGTCAACCTGCGGACTCAGAGGGCATCCCTGCCATCGGCCGCAGGATGCCATCCTGCCCCACATTCTCAATTATAAATCAACAACTTACGGGTCTCGGAGCGAAGTTCCTGGAGAGCTTCAGCGCTCCGCTAACGCCCGCACCACGTCCGATTGCGCCAGCCTTTCGCGATCGGGCCCGATGACGATCATGCGCCAGGGGCTGGTCCACGGTGTTTCGCCGGCGAACGCCACTCCGGGATCGTGGGGCAGATCGGGCAGGTGGCTCATCATGGTGTGGGCGCCAGTCCGCACCAGGCTCATGGGCGGAAAGCCGGGCACGCGGCTCTCGAAGATGCCCACCCAACCTGCCTCCCCGGCGCTTTCGAGGTAGGGCAGGGGCGCCTGCGCGGGACGCTCCGTTCTGCTGTCGCGGGCGAAATGGAACTCCGTCGCTTCTTCTTCGATCAGCAGATCGAGCAGCGGCGACTGCTGCGGCAACACGTAGCGGAACGCCACGCCATCGTTCCACACGCGCACCTCGAGCCGCAGGCGCCGGCCGGTGGAGCTGTTCTGCAAATAGTCGGCAAGCAGGCCGTTGTACCCTGCCTCATGCGTCATTTTGGACCAGCTCAGCCCCACGTTTTCGCCCAGCACCGGCTCCTGAAAGTGGATGTTCCATCCCAGGTAGGAGGTGTCCATCAGCGGCTTGCCGCGCAGCCAGACCTGATAGGCCAGGGTATTGAGACCGGAGCCCGCGGGCATCACAGCGAAGAGGCGGAATTCCAGTTGGCCGTCGGGTGAAACGGCCTTCAACACATCCTGCCCGTGCGCCGCCCCCGCTAACAGCGGGAGCAGGCACAGCAGAAATTTTCGAACACCCATTCCCTGTCCAGCCAACTACGCCCAGCTAAAGCCGGAATCCGAGAAGGGCAGGGAACGGACCCTCTTGCCGGACGCGTTGAAAATCGCGTTGGCAACGGCCGGCAGAATCGGCGGCAGCGCGGGCTCGCCCAGACCGGTGGGCCCGAACGTGGTCTTCAGGTAATGGATTTCGATCTCCGGCGGCGCCTGCGCCATCCGCATCATGCCGTGCTGGTGGAAATTGGTCTGCACCACGCGGCCTTTTTCCACCGTGATCTTCTGGCTCATCAACTCGCTCATACCGTCGATGATTCCGCCCTGCACGATGTTGTCGGCTCCGCTGGGGTTTACGATCTGGCTTCCCACGTCGGCGGCGACCCAGACTTTGTTCACCTTCACCTTATGAGATGTGGGGCTGGGTGAGGTCACCGTCACTTCGGCCACCTCGGCGAAGTACCCCTGGTGGCTGAAATGGAACGCCACGCCCATGGCGGTACCCTTGGGAAGCGTCTTCTTGCCCCAGCCGGATTTCTCGGCTACCAGTTGCAGCACGCCTTTCATGCGCTCGGCATTCACTCCCTGGGGAAGCGGAGAACCGGCGGGCACGGCGGGAGCCTGATTGAGCAGATCCATGCGGAACTGTACGGCGTCCTTGCCGGCGGCTTGCGCCAGCTCGTCAATGAAGGAGTGGATCACGAAGGCGATGGCATTGCTGGTGGGGGCGCGCAGGGCTCCGGTCCGCAGCCCCAGCGGCTGCACCGAGGAGTGCAGGGCGTAATTGGGAACGAAACGCTGCGGGAATTCCGTGGGGCCCAGGGCAGCGGCGCTGACGAAACCTTCGCCCGCGCCATAGCTTATGAAGTGGTTCTGCCAGGCGACGATGTTGCCGGAGGCGTCCAGGCCCGCTTTCAGGTATTGGAAACCGCCGGGACGATAATAGTCGTGCTCCATGTCGTCCTCGCGCGACCAGAGCAGCTTCACCGGAACGCCGGCCTGCTTGGCGATCGACGCCGCTTCCGCCAAATAGTCGTTGGTCAGCCGGCGGCCGAAACCGCCGCCGCCGCGGACCATGTGAAGGATGACGTCGTCGGGCTGCATTTCCAGAGTTGTGGCAACCAGCCGGCGGCCTGGGCCGGGCTGCTGGCTGTTGGTCCAGATCTCCATTTTGCCGTTGTTGAAGTGGGCCGTGGCGCCCTGCGGTTCGAGCGGCGCGTGGGAGATAAAGGGGTACGCGTAGGCCGCTTCCACCACCTTGGCGGCGCTCTTGAAGGCCGCATCCACGTCGCCATCGTTGCGCAGGGTGCGCTGCGGCGCCTGCTTGTGCATCTCGTCGGCGTGCTGGGCGAAGGCAGTGCTGCTGGCACTGGCGGCTGCTCCTTCGTTCCATTCGACCTTGAGCGCCTTGCGCGCCTGTTGCGCCTGCCACCAGTTGTCGGCCAGGACGGCGACTCCATCCACCAGGTCGGGATAGCGGAGCGGGATGTCCTTGAAGTCCGGCCCGCGCACGATAAAGGCCTGCTTCACGCCGGGCATCTTCTTAATTTCGTCGAGATTGGCGCTGACCACGCGGCCGCCCAGCACCGGGCACCGCTCAAACGACGCGTAGAGCATGCCCGGCAGCTTCATGTCGATGGCATAGATGGGCTTGCCGGTGACGATGTCGTGCAGGTCGATCTGCGTCTGGCTGTGGCCGATAATTTTGTATTGCGAGGGATCTTTGAGCTTGAGAGCGCTGAGGTCGGCCGGGGCGGGGAGGGCCGCCACTTTGGAGGCTAGCTCGCCGTAGCCTAACGATTTACCGTTGTGCAGTACGCGGCCCGAAGCGGTGGTGCACTCGGCTTCCGGCACGCTCCAGGTTTGCGCGGCGGCGGTGATGAAGAGCGCGCGTCCGGCCGCGCCCACTTGCCTCATGGGAGTGAAGTTGACCGGGGTCGCGGTGCTGCCGCCGGCGTTCTGGTTGACGTGGTTGACAGTGTACTTGGCCTCGTTGTAATCGGCCTGTTCGATCTTGCACTGCTTCCAATCGACATCCAGCTCTTCGGCGATGAGCATGGGCAGCATGGTCTTCACGCCCTGGCCGACTTCGGGATTCTTGGCCACGATGGTGACCGTGCCGTCGGCCGCGACCTTAATATAATCGTGCGGATCGGGCGGCGGGGACGGCGGGCCGCCGCGGCCTTGCGCCTTGGCCTGCTGTTCGGTGGTGAGGCCGAGCATGACTCCGCCACCGGCCAGCAAGCTGATTTTCAGAAAGGATCGGCGTTCGAGCTTGGGTTCGTTTTGGGTTCGTTTCATCGTCGGCCTCCTTTACTTGCGCGCGAACTCGGCCCCGCCGGCCGCGCTCCCGGTCGATCCCGCATGTGCCAGTTCGGCCGCCCTGTGGACCGCGGCGCGGATTCGCAGATAGGTTCCGCAGCGGCACAGGTTACCAT
>CAZARO010000015.1:0-5974 GCA_964487165.1 uncultured Solibacteraceae bacterium
GCCGCCGCGAGTCTTTTTGGGAAGCAGCACCACCTTCACGCCGTTGGAAAGCTTGTCTCGCGTCAACCGGCTCTCGATATTCCGGGGCGAAGGATCGAAAGCCTCGCCCTCGGAGACCGCGGCGCCGCCTTTGAAATCCTTGAACGTCTCCGCCACGGTAGGCGTGGCAGGAATTTGGGCGCGATCCGGCGTCTTGGTGGGAATGAACTCACCTACAGTGCGGTTGGATTCCTTCAAATAGGCCTTGGCCACGCGCTCCACGTCTTCCGGCGTCACCGCCGCCATGCGGTCCCGCTCCAGGAACAGCATGCGCCAATCTCCCTCCGCCGCGTACTCGGAGAGATCCAAGGCGATCGCCTGCGAGTTGGTCATGGCCAGATCGAATTCCTTCCGATAGCGGGTTTTCACACGCTCGACTTCCTCTTTGCTGGGAGGCTCCTTGGCGAAATCCTCCACCGTGCGGATCAGAATCTGGCGGGCTTCGTCGATATTCTGGTCGGGACTCAACTGCGCGCTGGCGAAGAGGTATCCGGGGTCGTGCAAATCCTCCGATCCCATACTGGCGCTGACAGCCTTCTTGTTGTCCACCAGAGCCTTGTACAGGCGGCCGGAGGGCACATCGCCGAGCACGCCGCCCAGCACCTGAACCGCGGCATCGTCGGGATGCATTCCCGCCGGAGTATGGTACATCGCCATCACGTACTGCGTGTCGCCCACGCGGCGCAGCGTGACGGAACGTTCGCCATCCTGCGCCGGCTCCGTAGTGTAGGGCACATCGAGAGTGCGCTGCGGGCGCGGAATCGGGCCGAACAGCTCGGCGATCCACGCCAGCGCTTTGGTGGAATCGAACTTCCCCGCCAGGATGAGCAGCGCGTTATCGGGCTGGTAATACTTGTGGTAGAAAGCCGCCAGCCGTTCGATGGGCACGTTCTCGATGTCGGACTTGCTGCCGATGACCGGCCGGCCGTAGGCGTGCCACAAATAGCCGGTCTCTAACACGCGCTCGAACAGAATGCCGCCGGGTGAGTTTTCACGCGACTCGAACTCGTTGCGGACCACGGTCATCTCGGGATCGAGAATCTGCTTCTCGATGCGGATATTGATCATGCGGTCGGCTTCCAGCCCTAGCGCCCAGCGCAGGTTATCGTCGCTGGCGTTGACGGTCTCGAAGTAGGCGGTGCGGTCGAATATGGTGTTGCCGTTCCAGTCGGCGCCATGGTCGGTCAGTTCCTTCTTGATGTCGGGGCGCGTCTTGGTCTGGAGGAAGTTCAGGTGTTCCAGCAGGTGGGCCATGCCGGTTTCGCCGTACCCCTCGAATCGGGAACCCACCAGGTAGGTGATGTTCACCGTCAGCTTGGGCTTGGAGTCGTCCGGAAACAGCAGGAAGCGCAGTCCGTTGGGCAGGGAATATTCCGTGATGCCCTCTACGGAGGTGACTTTCTGGACACCCGGCGGCAGACTTTGCGAGAAAGCCGCGGCGGCCAGAAGGAGCCCGGCGATGGCAATGAAAGATCGTACAGTGCGGCGCATAGACTACCTTTACGTTGGATTGCTCGGATTATAGCAGGAGATAAGAATAGAGACGTGGCGCGGCGGACTTCGTTTGGCCGGCGCCGGTGAGACCGGGAACGCGGTCAATTCCCATAAGTGCTGGTTCAACCGGAGCATAGAGGTCCGCCTCCGGCTCCGAACGAAATGGCGATCACAAGTTCGTCAAAAGTTTTTCCAGATTTTGAAAAGACTTTAGGGGAAAGGCTATGTTCCAATCTATCCGCAAGACTCAGACGGGGGTTCGGGGCCCGTTAGAGTTAAGGAGGTTGGCATGCTTCGAAGCTCAGTCGCTTCTCGGAAGCGGGCCGCCAGCGCGTTTCTGGCGGTTTGTTCTTTCGCTATCTGGATGGGTTTCACTCTCCATGGCCAAGGATTCGGCAAAATCGTGGGCGCCGTGACCGACCCGCAAGGGCTGGGCGTGCCGGCGGCACAGGTGACAGTCACCGAAACGGCGACCGGTCTGCAGACCAGCGCCACCACCAGCCAGGACGGGCTGTATACCGTGCCGGCTTTGCGGCCCACGCAGTACAACGTTAAAGTGGCCGCGCAGGGCTTTAAAACGTTTACGCAATCGGGCATCACGCTGCAGGCGGATGAAGCGGTTACGGTGAACGCCAAGCTGGAAGTCGGATCGGGCACGGAGATCATAACGGTTGCCGCCGACGCCCCGCAGGTGGACACGGCGACCAGCACGCTGGGCCAGGTGGTGGACACCAGGCGCGTCTCCGATCTTCCGCTGAACGGCCGCAACGCCGCTCAACTCACGGTGCTGGTGGCGGGCGCGATCGCCGCGCCCAATGACTCGGCGGATCAGGGCCAGACCAAGACGTTTCCGGTGGTGGTTACGGTTTCCACCAACGGGTCGCGCCCCAACGTGACCAATTACCTGCTGGACGGCGGCAACAACACCGACGAATACACCAACGTGAACCTTCCTTTTCCCTTCCCCGATGCGTTGCAGGAATTCAGCGTGGAAACCAGTAACTATAGCGCTCAGTACGGACAGAACGCCGGCGGCGTAGTTAACGTGGTTACCAAGTCGGGCACCAACGAACTGCACGGCGATGCCTTTGAGTATGTCCGCAACCGCGAATTCAACGCCCGGAATTTTTTCTCCCGCACTGTCGACCCGTTGAAGCGCAATCAGTTCGGCGGAACCATCGGGGCCCCTGTCTACATTCCCGGACTGTACAAAGGCCGCGACCGGACCTTTTTCTTCTTCGGCTACCAGGGCACGATATATCGCGATTCGTCGGGCGCCTCCAACGCCTACGTTCCCACGCCGGCGAATCTGCAGGGAGTCTTCTCCAGCGCGATTATAGACCCGACAACCGGCACGCCATTTCCGAACAACACCATCCCGACCACCCGCTTCGATCCCGCCTCAGTCGCGTTCGCCAAGGATCTCCCGACCGCCAACGCCGCCGCTAACGGCCTGGTCTACTACCAGAAGCCCGTGCGGCAGAACTACAACGAGGAAGTGGCGCGCGTCGACCACCAGATCGGTTCCTCCGACCGCCTTACTGGCCGCTACTATCGGGACCGCTTCTACAATGTCGGGATTCTCGATACCAGCAATCTGCTGACCTTCGCCGATCAGGCTAAGAACCTGGTGCAGAACGGTTTGGCCTCTGAAACGCACACTTTCAGCCCCACCGTGGTCAACGTCTTCACCCTGAACTACGCGCGCGAAGCGGACCAGCGCGGCGCGCCTCCGGGCTCGCCCTCGGTAGCTGATTTTGGCGTGAATGTGTGGCAGCCGCCGGATAAGGACCTGCAGAGCATCTCCGTCAGCGGATTCTTCACCATCGGAGACAATCCGAAGGCCCGGTTTACGCGTAACAATTGGACGCTCAACAATGACCTGCATTGGGTGCGCGGAAACCACTCGCTGTCGTTTGGAGTCCACGGCGAGATCAGCCGCATGGACATCGACAGCCAGTACCAGGAGCCCGGCGCCTTCACATTCACCGCGGACACCACTAATAGCGCCGTTGCCAGCTTCATGCTCGGCTATCTGCGGACCTTGACTCAAGGCTCCGGCCAGTTTTTCAATAACCGCAATCAGTTCCTGGGCCTGTACGCCACCGATAGCTATCGAGTGAGCAAGCGATTCACTATCAATTATGGCCTGCGATGGGAGCCGTTCTTCCCCTGGAAGGAACTCAAACACCGCATGGAACAGTTCAATCCCGCGGCTTACTATGCGGACCAGATTTCCACGGTCTACACCAACGCCCCGCCCGGACTTCTCTTCCCTGGAGATCCCGGCGTTCCCGAAAACGGTGTGCGCTCCAGCTATCACGACTTCGAACCCCGCGTGGGCTTCGCCTGGGACGTGACCGGAGACGGCAAGACCAGTATGCGAGTCGGCTCCGGCATGTTCTACGATTCCCGCCAGATGGCCGGTTTCATGAACGCCATCACTACCAATACGCCGTTCAGCCCCACGGTCAGCATCACTACCCCGAAAGGGCCGTTCAGCAATCCTTATCTGGGAATCACCAACCCGTTCCCGGAGCCCGTTCCGATTCCCAAGAACGCGGCGTTCCCTTATCCCGTGATCGTGGTGACCTTCGACCCCTCAGGCAACTACCAGGTCCCGGTGACTTACGACTGGAACCTGACGCTGGAGCGGCAACTGGCGAAGAACTGGTTGATTCGCGCCTCATATGTGGGCTCGCATTCCAGTCACATTGCCACCAGTCTCCAACTGAACCCGGCCGTGTATACAGCCGGCAGCACGCTCTCCACGGATCAACGGCGCATCTTCCACGGCTTCACCCCCGGCAGCAACGATTTCTCCGGCATCACTGTGGCCAGTATGGCGGTGAACGCGCACTATGACTCGCTCCAGTTGGGCACCGAGAAGCGCCTGTCGAAGGGCTTCACCATTCTGGCCAACTACACGTTCGCGAACTCCATGGACAATCTTCCCTACGGTCAGAGCGTGACGGGTCCCGGGCCCAATGCTTCCGGGACAGTCTACCCGTGGTATTTCCCCAAGGCCGACGCCCTGGACTACGGACGTTCGGATTTCGACCGCCGCCATCGGTTCGTCATCTCCTACGTGTGGCAGTTCCCCACTCCGCGGTCGGCTGGCAAGGCGATTCAGGCCATCTTCGGGGATTGGCAGACAACCGGCGTTTTCCAGGCGCAAACGGGAGATCCGCTCACCGTGAAGTCGGGCAAGGATCAGTCGAATACCGGCATCGGCGGCGATCGTGCCGTGCTGGTCGGCCCGGCGTTGGGTCCAGGCGCCTGCGGGTCGGCTGCGCCCTGCGTCAACTACCTGAATCCGGCTTCCTTTGCGCAGCCGCCGGCGGCTCCGGTAGCTTCTTCATACATCCTCAGCTTTGGAAACTTCGGAAAGGGAGCGGTCTCCGGCCCCGGCCTGATGACCTGGGACGTGGCCATGTTCCGCAATGTTACCATCCGCGAACGCGTGACTTTCCAGTTACGCGGGGAGTTCTTCAATGTGTTGAATCGCGCCAACTTCTCCGACCCGGTCACCACTGTGAGCTCGGGCGGATTCGGCAGCATTACCGCTGCCGGCGACCCACGAATCGGCCAGTTGTCGGCGAAGTTTCTGTTCTAAGGAGTGACCAAGGAGCATAAGACCAGACCGCATCAACGCCGGCCAAGCGGGACTGACAGCTACCATCACTTACATTGCCGGAAAGGTGGGACACGGCGCTAATTGTGGCCCCCCGGGTCCGCGCGGGACGCCCTCGTTCCGCACTTCTTTCGGAGAAACAAGCCTCTAGCGCGGCAGTCGGCCAGTGGGCCGGCTGCGGACTAGGGCGTCCGCCCCGCTGATTATGCAGCTACCGGCTTGGAGGGAATGTAAGTGACATTGGTCCCTGACAGCTGGCTGGGATCGCTCATCCGAGCGGGTGAGCGGACGATGCAAACGGCAAGTTGAGGTCTGCCCGCGAGCCTTGCGCGCACAGCTTCCTGTTGGAGCCGGTCCTGAACTTGGGCCGCCGGCGCACTAACGCCCCGCGGCGGTATCCTATGTGGCATGCCGGCTACCCGTCGGGAAACACCTCCGCACGCACTCAAGCGGCGTAAGACCGTGCCGTTCGAATTCGTGCTGGACGCGCTCTCGCCCCTGGAGACCGCGACTCGCCCTATGTTCGGCTGCCTGGCGATTTATGTGGGCCGCAAAATTGTGCTGATCCTGCGCGACAAGGTCGGGCAGGATCCCGACAACGGGGTCTGGCTTGCTACCACGTGCGAGCATCACGAGAGCCTGCGCCGGGAGTTCCCCCACATGCGATCCATCGGCGTGCTCGGCCCGGCAGTGACCGGTTGGCAGGTGCTGCCCGCCGATGCGCCGGATTTCGAAGAATCGGCGATGCGCGCCTGCGAACTGGTGATCGCCGGCGACCCACGCATCGGCAAAATACCAAAATCGAAA
>CAZARO010000015.1:5984-15523 GCA_964487165.1 uncultured Solibacteraceae bacterium
TCGCGGCTGAGACCTTCGCGAATCGCGATGGGCAAGTCCAAAAAGCGGAAAGGCCGTGCCAAAGCATGAAAGAACCGGCATTCATCCCTACCACCGAAGCATTGCAGACGGTACCGCGCGATCTTCGCTTCCATCCCAGCGCCGCTGCGAGTCCCCGGCGCTTGACGGCGGCGCAAGTGGCCGATTTTAATCGCGACGGCTATCTGAGCGGGTTCGCCATCTTCGGCGAGGAAGAGATCGCGGACGTCCGGCGCTACTTCGATGAGCTTCTGGCGCGCACGCTGGCCGCCGGCGCCGACAGCTATTCCATCAGCACGGCGCACCTGCGCCACGGGCGCGTCTACGATCTGCTCACCGAACCGCGAATCGTGTCGTACGTGAAGGACCTGCTGGGCGAGAACGTCATCGGGTGGGGCTCGCATTTTTTCTGCAAAATGCCCGGTGACGGCAAGCGCGTCTCGTGGCACCAGGATGCCAGCTACTGGCCGCTCACGCCGTCCAAAGCGGTGACGGTCTGGCTGGCGATTGACGATGCCAGCGTGGAGAACGCCTGCGTGCGCTTCATTCCCGGCTCGCATTGGTTGGGCCACCTGACGTACACCCTCACCGAGAACGACGACAGCAACGTGTTGAACCAGGCCGTGGGCGTGGAGCAACTCAACGCGCCGTTCGACAATCAACTTACCGCCGGCCGGATTTCGATTCACAGCGACCTGCTGGTCCACGGGTCGGAAGCAAATTCGTCCGCCCGCCGGCGCTGCGGCCTGACGCTGCGCTACTGCCCTGCTGACGTGCGTGCGGAATTGGGGTGGAATGCCAAAGGCGTGATCGTCAGCGGGTGTGATCCTTCGGGCCACTGGGCCAACCCGGCACGGCCGGAAACCGAATAAATCGCTGGCATAATAGATGTATGGTTTTTGCGGTCAGCCATCGGCGCATCTTGTGGACGGTCGCTATCGGTATCCTCTGCGGCGTCCAGGCGCTGGCACAAAACGCCGGGACTCCCACGCTTCCGCAAGGGCTTCAGGTGGACGTTAAAGCCCTGATGGTCCGCGGCGTGGAGGCGTACAACGCCGGTAACAATACGGTAGCGGCGCAAATATTTCGCGAGGCCGCCGTCGCCGGTGACGTCGAGGCCATGATGTACCTGGGCGTGATGTATGGCACCGGACGCGGGGTCGATCGCAATTATGGATCGGCCCTCAACTGGTTCCTCAAAGCGGCGGACGCGGGCAACGGCCAGGCGATGTGCAATGTCGGCATTCTGTACTTCCAGGGGGTGGGCCTGCCGAGGAATTATACCGAGGCCATGCGGTGGTTCATCAAATCGTCAGTCACCGGCAATACCGAAGCGATGTTCAACGTGGGCGTGATGCTGCGCGACGGCCTGGGTGTCCCGATGAACTACCACGAAGCCCTGAAATGGTTCCTCAAAGCCGACGCGGGAGACAACTCCGCCACCAATGCGATTGGCGTGCTGTACCAGGAGGGCAAAGGTGTGGATCGCGATTACACCGAGGCCATGAACTGGTACAAGAAGGCAGCCGACGCGGGCAACAGCACCGCGATGTACAACATCGGCGTGCTGTACGAGAACGGGTTTGGCGTCCCCATGGATCAGGACCAGGCCGTCGCCTGGTACAAAAAAGCGGCCGCGGGAAACAGCGATGACGCCAAGGCCGCGCTCCGGAGTCTCGCCGCCGCCAAAGAGTGAAGCGTCCGGCGGACAAGCGGAAGCGCGCTCCCAAGCTCCCGTGAGGTGTGCTTTCATAACGAAAGCATGATCAACGTGCCGACAACCCTTTTCTGCCTTGCGGCGGCATCTGCCGCGTTTGCGGCGCCAGTCCGCCTGCGCTGCGAATATCTCGATAACCCGTTGGGGATCGACTCTCCTGTCCCGCGGCTGTCCTGGCAAAACGACAGCCCGGAAAGGAACTGGCGGCAGTCGGCATACGAAATCCTGGTATCGGCCGGCCCCGGCGGCAAGGCCGATGTGTGGGATAGCGGAAAGCAACTCTCCGCGGACTCGGTCGACATTCCCTACGGAGGGCCCAAACTCCAATCGGGCAAGCGCTACTACTGGACGGTCCGGGTGTGGGATTCGCATGGCAAAATGTCGACCGCCGCGGCGCCGGCATGGTGGGAAATGGGGCCGCTCGCGCCCTCCGACTGGAGCGCGCAATGGATCGCGTGGAAAGGTCAACTGGAGGAAGATCGCGCCGGCATTCGCTGGATTTCCTCCGGCCCCGTCGATCCCGCGCCTGCGCTTCCGCGTCCGGCTTCGGTGTTCCGCTTCCATTTCGACACTATCTCGCCGCGCAATGTCGCGCTGTTTATCGCCTCCACTGGCGGCTTCCAACTGAGCGTCAATGGCCGACTGGTGGCGTCGAAACGCGAGTGGAACACCTTCGACCGGCAAGATATCACCGGCGAGATTACCGCGGGACAAAATACCGTGGAACTTACCGTGCCTGCAGTCCCGGCCGGTGGACGAGGCCCAATTCCGCCAGCCCCGAAAATCGCCGCGCTGCTGAAGGTGGTGACGGCCGAAGGGAAAATCGAGCGGTATCCGACGGGCGACGGCTGGGAAGCGCGGCTGGGCCACGGAGAATGGTCGGCCGCGGCGGCCGCGGGCGAATTGGGCAGCACGCCGCTGGCCGCGGTGCCCGGCGATCTGCCGCAGCCCGCGGGGCTGCTGCGCCACGAATTCTCGATCGCCAAGCCCGTCCGCTCGGCCCGCCTCTATGTCACCGCGCTGGGCAGCTATCAGGCTTTCCTCAACGGCAAGCGCGTGGGCAACGACGTGCTAACGCCTGAGTTTACCGCCTACAAAAAACGCGTCCTCTATCAGACCTACGATGTGAGCTCCCTGCTGACGCAGGGCCGCAACTCGATCGCCGCGATCGTGGGTGACGGATGGTGTCTCAGCGCGCAACTCTGGAACGGCACCCGGCTGGGCTTCGTGTTTCCGCCGCCGCGATTGCTGGCGCAGATGCGCGTCGAGTATACCGACGGCTCGCATGACGACATCTCGAGCGACGCCTCCTGGAAGGCCGCGCAGTCCCCCATCTATCACTCCGAGATTTATGCCGGCGAGGTTTACGATGCCCGGCTGGAGCAGGCCGGGTGGGACAGCCCCGGTTTTGCGGACGCTTCCTGGGCTCCCGCCGTGGTCGAGCCCGCGCCGCAGGCTCTGGTCGCCGCCGAAATGACTACTCCCGCGCGCGTGGTCTCGACGCTCGCGCCGGTGAGCGTGAAGGCCATCGCCGGCGGAGCCTACATCTTCGATATGGGACAGAATATGGTCGGCTGGCCGGTGCTGAAAGTGAGCGGCCCCGCGGGAACCCGCGTCCGCATGCGGACCGCCGAGATTCTCAATCCCGACGGCACGCTCTACCGCGAGAATCTCCGCAATGCCGACTCCACCGATACCTATGTGCTCCGCGGCGGCGGCATGGAAACTTACCGTCCGCATTTCACCTTTCACGGCTTCCGCTATGTGGAAGTTACCGGTTTTCCCGGCACGCCCACGGCTGAGTCTCTATCGGGCGAAGTAGTCAGCAGCCTGAGCGGCGAACCTTCGGCCAGTATCGCCACTTCCAGCGACTTAGTAAATCGCTTCTGGAAGACCGGTATCTGGGGACAGCGCGGTAACTTTCTCAGCATCCCCACCGACTGCCCGCAGCGTGACGAACGCCAGGGATGGACGGGCGATGCCGAAGTATTCTGGCGCACGGGAAGTTACAACTTCGACATTGCTTCGTTCGGCCGCCAGTGGATGCGCTCGGTGGTGGACGACCAGACGGCCGACGGCGTCTTCGCCAACACCGTTCCCGCGGTGGGTTCCTTGGGCGACGGCGCGCCGGGTTGGGGTGACGCCGGGGTCATCGTGCCCTGGACCGCCTGGATGCAATACGGCGACAAGGCCATCCTGGAAGAAAACTGGCCTGCCATGGAACGCTGGATGAGCTTCATCCAGACCAATAACCCCAACTTTTTGCGGCGCAATCGCACCGGGTCCAATTTCGCGGACTGGCTGGCTCCCGGCAGCCAGACGCCTGTGGACCTGGTAGCCACGGCCTATTGGGCGCTGATCGCCCGCCAGATGGCGGATATCGCGCACGCGCTCGGCAAGGAAAGCGATGCCGAGCGGTACAGGCAGCTCGGCACGCAGATTCGCGGCGCTTTTCAGCAGGAGTTCGTCAAGGAGGATGGCACGGTGGGCAGCGGGAGCCAGACGGCTTATGTACTGGCACTCTATATGAACTTAGTGCCCGAGGCACAAGTGTTAACCGTAGTTGATAAGTTGGTGAAAGACATCGAGGCGCATGACTGGCATCTTACTACCGGTTTCCTGGGTACGCCATTCTTACTCTTTACGCTGGCCGACCACGACCGTACCGATGTAGCGTATCGCCTGTTGCTCAATGACACTTACCCGTCGTGGGGCTACATGTTATCCAAAGGCGCCACCACCTGGTGGGAGCGATGGAACGGCGATACTGGCGACCCGGCTATGAATTCTTACAATCACTACGCCTTCGGCTCGGTGATGGCGTGGGTCTATCGATACATGGTGGGGATCGACACGGCGCTTTCCGGTCCGGGTTTTCGCGAAATCGTAATCCACCCGCGCGCCGACGCGCGCATTACCAAGGCTTCCGGAGAATACCATTCGATGTACGGCCGGATCGCGGCCGATTGGAACGGAACTCCGGCCGGGCCGTTCTCGCTGAAAGTCACGATACCCGCCAATACTACCGCGAAGGTCTATCTCCCGGCCGTCGCCCATGGCAGGGTGACCGAAGGCGGCAAGGCGGTGAAAACGGCGAAAGATGGCGCCAGCTACGTGGTGGAGATCGGCTCGGGAACGTACGCGTTCCAGGTGAAATAGGGGCCGCCCTACAGCCATCCGGCGCGTTCCAGCGTGCTCTTGAACTGTTCGAACTCCACGACAACGACGGGAAAAAGCTCGCCGCAGCGATCCAACTTGCCGGCTTTTGCGGCCTGTTCTATCGCCAGTGCCAGCGCCTGCAGGCCTTCCGCGCCCACGGTGGCAGCCGATCCTTTCAGCGAGTGAGCTTGCAAGATTATGCCGGCGGCATCCGCCTCGTCCAGTCGCTTTTGCAAATTGCTCAACTGGGAGGGCGCGTTTTCCAGGAATCCTTTGACGATCCTGCCGGCGAATTGCCGGTCTCCTCCCAGCCTCCGCAGCAGGGACTCCGCATTGAAAATACCCTCCGATTTCTCATCGGCGGGCTGCGCCGCCACAGGCGGCGTATCGTCCGCGGAGTTTCCGGGGAGCCATTTGGCTAAGATTGCGCGCAACGGCTCCAGTTCCACCGGCTTCGCCAGATAATCGTTCATTCCCTCGCGCAGGCATCGATCGCGGTCGTCCGACATTGCGTCGGCGGTGACGGCCACGATCGCAATGTCCGATTGAGGCGAGCTGCGAATCGCGCGAGTCGCCTCGAAGCCGTCCATCACCGGCATCTGGCAATCCATCAGCACCAGGTCGAATCCCCCGCGCCGCAGCGCTTCGACGGCCTCGGCGCCATTGGTGGCTGCGCTGGCCGCGTACCCCAAGTTCCGGAGTTGCGCCAGTACCACCTCGAGATTGGTGGGATTGTCTTCCGCCACCAGGATTTTCGCCGAGCGCCGGACGCGCGGTGAGGAGACTGCGTCGCCGGGAGTGTCATCCGGACGATGGCCCGCGGCTTTCGGCGAGCCGGGTGGCACTACCTCGAGGATCGCCGTGAACCAGAAGGTGGAACCCTGGCCTGCCCGGCTATTGAGCCCGACAGTTCCCCCCATCAGTTCCACAAGCTGCTTGCAGATAGCCAGCCCGAGCCCTGTGCCGCCGTATTTGCGCGTGGTGGAGGAATCCGCCTGGGCGAATGGCGAGAAGAGGGCCGCTGCCTGGTCCGGCCGTATCCCGATTCCCGTATCGCTGACGGTGAACCGAACTGTTACCGTAGTCTCGCGCCGGCTCTCTACCGCCACGTCCAAACCGATGTCGCCCTGCTCGGTGAACTTGATGGCATTGGCGGCGAGATTGATCAGTACCTGGCGCAGCCGATGAGCATCGCCGCGCAGCAGCGGCGGAATTTCGCCCGCCACGTGCCAATGGAAGTCCAAACCCTTGGCGCTTGCCTGCGTGTGCATCGACTGCACGACATCTTCGACCGTCTCGCGCAGGTTGAAGCTCAGATTCTCGAGGACGATCTTGTGCGCCTCGATCTTGGAGAGGTCCAGAATGTCGTTTATGAGGGTCAAAAGCACCCGCCCGCTGGTCTGCGCCACGGTGGCGAAGCGCCGCTGCTCGGCAGTCAGGCTGGTGGCGAGAAGCAGTTGCAGCATGCCGATGACGCCGTTCATGGGCGTACGGATTTCGTGGCTCATGTTGGCCAGAAAACGGCTCTTGGCACGATTGGCGGCGTCCGCGCCCTCGCGCGCCTGAATCAGCTCCTGTTCGTAGCGTTTCCGTTCCGTGATCTCCTCCGCAATGCCGACGATTCGAACCAGTTCCCCCGCCTGGCCGCGAACCGGAAAAGTGCGGCTGCGGATCCATTTCTCATTCCCGTCAGGTGTTCGAATGCGGAATTCCGATTCGACGGGATCGCCCTGAAGCTGCCTCGCTCTTAATAGACCGACCCGCTCCCGGTCATCGGTATGGACCGCCTCCGTCCAGGACATGGGACTGCGGTAGACGCTTTCACAGGTCCTGCCCCAAACCTGTTCATACGCCGGGCTGATATAGAGAATCTCGCCCGTGGACGGGTTCAAAATAAAGAAAACCTCATGAATGTTCTCCGCCAGTTGGCGAAACTTCTCCTCGCTGCTCCGTAAAGCCTGCTCGGCTTGTTTGCGCCCGGTAATATCCCGAAAGAACCACACCCGCCCGAGTTGCTGTCCCGCCTCGGTCCGCAGACTGGTGGAATAGCGTTCGATGGTCCTGCCGTCCTTTAACTCGATCTGGCAATGGTCCTTGGCACCCGGATCGGCGTTCAGTTCCTGAATCCGCTTCAGGAAGGTGCCGGGATCTTTCACGCGCTCCAGAACCGCGGACAGCACCCGCGGGGCCTGTCCGTCAACGTAGTAATCGGGCAGATCATCCGGGATTTCCATCTCGGGAAACTGCCAAACCTCCTTAAACCTTTGGTTATGCGACGCGATCCGATTCTCGTCGGTCACCACCAGAATTCCGTCGAGCGACACCTCATGTATGGCGCGTATCAGAGAATTTTGAAACTGCAGCGACTGCTCGCTGTGCTTGCGCTCGGTGATGTCGAGGCTGACGCCGACATGGCCGAGATATTCGCCATTCGCCGCCAGGCGCGGCTCGGCATACGAGGCAAACCACCGCCACTCTCCATCGGCGCGCCGGGAGCGCGTTTCGGCAAAGAAGGGCATATGCTCCCGCACAGCCTGCCGGAAGGCCTCGAGATAGGCCGGCGCATCCTCCGGATGAAGCGCCATCTGCCATTTGTGCCCTTCTACGTCTTCGTAGGGAGCGCCGATGAATTCGCGGAACGCGCGGTTGATGAACTGAATTCCCCCTTCCGCGTCGGTCACCCACATCGCCGTGGGGCAGCCGTCCGCCATGATGCGGAAGCGCTCTTCACTTTCGCGCAGGGCTTCCTCGGTTCGCTTGCGTTCGGTGATGTCTTCCACATGCACGATAAAATAGAACGGGATGCCTCTCGGGCCCGGTACCGACGAGACCCGGATGCGCGCCCACACGATTTTGCCGGAGCGGTGCAGGTACCGTTTTTCCAACTCCACGCACGCTGAAGGGTCTCTTAGCAATTGCATGAGGGCGCGGCTGGAAGCCTCTTGGTCTCCGGGGTGCGTCAACTGCGGCCAACTGAGGCCCAGGAGTTCCTGTTTAGAGTATCCGAGAAGTTCGCAAAGCGCCGCGTTCACCTGGTGAAAGCGCATGTCGACGCTGCTCACACACATTCCCGATGGGGCAAATTCAAAGATCTCGCGAAATCGCTTCTCGCTCTCCCAGAGTTTTCGCTCCACCCGGAAGCGGCTGCTCACGCCATAAGCGGTGGCGGCAACCCACACGCTAACGCCCAGGAAGATCAGGATATCGGTGAAGGTCCAATTCACCGCAGCCGCGATCGCGTGGGCCGCATCGTCCGCGTCGGCCTTGTTCCAGGCAAGTTCCGCTTCAACCGCCCGGAGGAAAGCATTGCGCAGGGGTATGAGCTGAAACACCATCAATTGCAGAGCCTCAATGCGTTTGTTGTTGCGGCTCAAAAGCAGGACCCGGGCATAAGACTCCCGGTAGGGCCCCCGCGCGGACTTGAGGGCTTCGAAGAGCTGTCGATCCTTGGGAGCGACGATCAGTTTGTCGTATCTGGTCACAACGTCGTCGACGTCACTTTTGGTGCCCTCGATCAGCCGATCCAGCCCCACCTTTTCCACTTCGTTATTGGCATAGATACGATCCGTGAGCAGGGCGTAGCGGTGCAACGTAGAGCTTTGGATTTTTCCCATCAGGTAAACGGAGGGCATGGCGTCCCCGGTAATCCTGGCCGCGGTGGCTCTGATGGTCCGCAACTGGTTGTAGGCCAGCGTACCTACCGCTACGGTGATGACGATAACGGCGGCGGCAAGCCCTTCGAAGATGCGCGCTCTTGGTTTCCGGGCTTTCATCTGGTCCCGGGCACGGTTAGCGGACTCGGCGCTCCGGCAAGGAGGTCCATGCCGGATAGATCGGCCGGTTGGCGGCGGAACAGTAGGTCGCACGCCTCGGGAGCAGGCTACGAGACCCCCGCAAGCAGCGGGTCCAGGCGGAGGGACCGGACCGCGCCGGCACCGGGGATCTCGTAGTCTGCCCCCGGAATCAGCTCCCCAGCACTTTTCGCACCGCGCTGAGCAGATCTTCGCCGCTGAAGGGCTTCAGCAACGTGGCGCGCGCGCCCAATATAGTAGCGCTCCTGAGGAAATGGCCTCCAAAGGCCCCGGAGACAGCGATCACGGGGAGTGCGGGGTGCGACTCGCGCAGCCGCATCATGGTCTCCAACCCCTCGCGCTCGCGCATTACCAGATCGGTAATCACCAGGTCGAGCGGTTGCGCTTCCACCAGGGCGAGCGCCACGTTGCCATCTTCACCCACCAGCACGTCATATCCCGCTTCCCGCAGTACTTCGGCAGCAAACATCAACACCTGCTTGTCGTCGTCCACAACCAGCACGCGTTTGCGCGTTTTCCGGTCCAGAAGGGAGCGGACGCACTCTCCGAATGCCGCCAAGGTGAACGGTTTGGCGAGAAACCCGGTGCCGGGCTGAGCGCCCTCCAGGACCGCCTGATCGTGATAACCGGAAATGTGCAGGACCGGCAGCCCCGGCCGCGATTCGTGAATGCGGTCCGCCAGTTCCCTGCCGCTCGCATCGGGCAGCACCGTATCGGCCACCAGCAGATCGAGACGATCGTGGAGGGCGCTCGACAGTTCCGCCGCTTCGCCGGCCGAGGCGGCGTCGAGCACGCCGTAGCCCAGCTCTTCCAGGACCTGGCGCATGAGGTTG
>CAZARO010000016.1:0-15474 GCA_964487165.1 uncultured Solibacteraceae bacterium
CGCTTGCCATCAGCGAGTCCAGAAAATCCTGGTACATGTCCAGGTAATGACTCATGTACTCCTTTACGTAGGCGCGGCTGAGCTTGTCCACTTCGAGCCCGGTGGCTTCGGGCGATGCCGGTGAATTGCGGGCGCCGGTGGGCGAATAGCCCATGCGCAGCACCACCCAGCGGCCGGCCGGCGGGGTCCAATCGAGCATGCCGTCGCGATGCATTTTCGACGTCAAGTCGATCACGTCCTGCTTGGGGATGGCGTCTCCCGCCGCGGCGGGGGTTCGAAACGCGTAAAGGTCCTCCGCATTGGCGAAGGCCGCCTTTTCCTCGAAGCGATTCACGCGCGCACCGGCGTAAAGCGCGAGCATGGTGATGCGCATCTCTCCTACGCCCCGCGGCGGAGCGGGCGCAGCCCCGGCGCGCGGTGGCGGATTGCGGAACTCGACGCGGAAGAATCGCGCGCTCACGGGCGCGAAGGAAACGGTGTGCGGAATATTTCCGCCGCCCGGAATCGCGGCGACCAGGCTGAACTGCGCGCCGTCATCGCTCGCCTGTAACTCGCGCACACCGCCGCCGGCGGCCGCCAGGGTGATCGCCGCCACCTTCTGCGGTTGCGGAAACTCGAATTGCACCCAGGAGCTGTCGGTGGGAGCCGGCGCCGGCAGAATCGCGGGATTCGCGGCGTCTCCGCCGGCCAGCGCCGCGGCGTCGAAATGGCCGCCGGTCGCCGTAACTTTCGCCGCCACCAGCGGCCGATCGTCCCGCGGTTCGCGATACGCAATCACGGCGCTGTCCGCGTAGAACACTTCCTGCGGAGCATTCGGACGCGGAACGTTCTGGAATGGCCCGGAGACGCCGGGCGGTGCGGGCAGCGAGCCGCTGAACGGCTGGCCGCCTTCCACGCGCGTCTCACTCCACACCAGCTTCTTCATAGCCTGCTCCGGCTTCACCCACGGACCGCCGGTCTCGCTCCAGCCGGGCGAGCCGGCGATGGCCATCTCCAGCCCCAACTGGTCGGCCAGCGTGGCGGCATAACGGAAGGCATCCTTCCATTCCGGCGTCATGTAGACCAGGCGATGGTCCACTACTTGCGGAGTGCTCAGTGAGGCGTCGAAATTCTGGAACCCGCCGATGCCTGTGCGCTTCATCCATTCGAGGTCGAGCTTGATGCCCTCCCGGGTGATGTTTCCGTTCATCCAGTGCCACCAGACGCGCGGTTTGGCGCTATCGGGCGGATTCTGAAACCCGCGTTCGAGCGGGTCGGCACTTTGGGCGGAGACAGCCCACGCTGCCAGGAACGCTGCGGCGAGCGAAGTCCAGGCAATCGTGCGAGGGAGCATGATTGCCTACTATATCTCCCGTCAACGCCTTGGTGGGGCAGGGTTCCCCGATGAATTTCTCGGGCTTCGCGGCGCGATGCCGGCTGGACTCGAAGCCAAAGAAACTGTCTCGGCTATAGGCGGCTGGTCTGTTCGGGGCGGGCTGGAAGCCCGGGGCCCTCTTGAGGGCACACGCTGCAGCCCGATGCCCCACCAGGGCTGTAACCCAATTGTGCGAGACTTCGGCGGTCCGATGTGAGCAAACGTCCACAACGCTTTATCGCCTCCCATTGCGGCCACAGGCATTGTATATAATGAACACTGCAAAATCGGGAGGGGACGAGTGTGCCGCTGAAGGAAACCGATCTAAAGGACCTCGAAACATATAAGAAAGCGCTCCGCCAGGATCTGTCCAAAATCTCCTCGGGCAATTGCAAGTTCTGGATCTACAAAGACGTGGAACTGGCCAAGAAGAAGCAGCCGAATTTCCTCGTGCTGGTGGATGAAAATCCGGTCAAGAAGTTCCTGACAGGCAAGAAGCTGGTCTGCAAAGGGCTGTCCCACATGGAGGAAGGCAGAGTTGCCTTCGAGGCGCAGACCGGCAAGGTCCCCTATAACCAGCTGAAGACGAGCATCCCGCTCTTCCTGGGGAAGCCTGTCTATATTCCAGCCAACGCGCTGGACAAGCCGGATGAGGAATCGGAGGTCGCGGAGACCGAGACCGAAGAGGCCGGGGCGCAGGGAGCAGAGCCGCCGGCACCGCAAGCCCCACCACCCGCACCCCCACCTCCGCCGCCTCCCGAGCTGATAGCTGCCTGGAACAATTTGTCGAAGGAGATCCAGGCGCACATCGGGGCCCACCCCGAACGTAAGGATGCGCTGACGCGCGCGGCGGCCGAGATACCCGATCTGATCAAGGCCAACAAAGCGGATGAGGCCAAACAGAAAATGGCCCAGATCCAGGCCGCCATCAAGGCGCCGGCCGCTCCGCCGCCCCCACCACCCCCGCCGCCCACACAGCCGTCGACAGCCGCCGGGTTGGCGGTTACCTGGAACAAGATGGTGAAGGATCTGCAAGCGGCCGTCGCTGCCCACCCCGAGCGCAAGGACGCGCTGGCGCGCGCCTCCGCGGGCATTCCGGATCTCATCAAGGCCAACAAGACCGCGGAAGCCAAACAGAAGATGGATCAGGTGCAAGCCCTGCTGGACGCACCGCCCACGGCTACGCAGGGCGGGTCTCCGGGCGGCGCCGCGGAGTTGACGGCGCGCTGGAACGCGCTCGTGAAAACCATGCAGGCCGCGGTGGCGGCGCACCCCGAGAAGCGGGCCGACATCGTGCGTGCCAGCGCTGGCATCCCGGACATGCTCCGGGCGGGCAAGTTCGACCTCGCCAAGAAGCTGATGGACACGGTCGACGCGACGCTGGCTGCGCCGGCGTCCGGTGGCGGAGCCGGCGCGCAGACGGCGGGCGCGGAGCAAACCGCGGGCCAGCCGGACGCGCCGTACAAGGGCATCGTGGCCTATCGCAAGTCGCTGGTGGAGTTCGCGCGCGCGAAGACCGCGGTGACCGCGCAGGTGGATGCTTTGCGGAAAGCGATTCCCACCCATTTGCGCGGCGAGCAGGGCCTGGCAGATGCCATCGCGCACGAGCTCAACGAGCTGAATACGGAGATCGGCGATGCCATCGACGCGGCCATGAAAGCCAGTGAGAACGTGGCCTCTCCGCTGACCGATGCCATCAAAATGAAGCTGCAAAAGTACCTGGCCGAAGTGCAGTCGAATCCCCTGGTGAAACATGTCGACGCGAATCCATTCGGCGTGAACGTGGCGGTCGAAAAGACCCTGGTTGCCGCTCTCAGCAACGTGCGCGCCGCCATGCCGGTTTGAGGACGGAATAGGTTTGAGGAACGGAGTACCTGAACCATGCACCCATCAGCCGCACAAACACAAGAAGATCCCACGCATTTAGCCTGGGCGGCCAAAGGCCACCAACTGGTTACGGCCGCTTCGGCGGCGCGCCAAAAGCTCGAGACGGTGCAGGAGGAGGAGAGCGCCCCGCAATCGTTGAAGGAGGAGTCCGCATCGGGAGCCAAGGAACAAGCGAAAGCGGATGGCGGCGCCGCGAAAGGCGTCGACCTGAACGCCAGGTACGAAAAGTTGATCGGGGAAGCCAGAAAGATTCCGGAGACTGTGGGCGCGCGGGCATTGTTCCTCACCCGGCTAAATGGAATCGAAAAAGAGATCGCGAGTGGCGATGCCGCTGCCCTGGCGAAGCAACTGGCCAAGATCGAGGAGCAGATTGCCAAGGTATTGAGTGCCAAGCCGCGGTCGGCGTCGGAAGAAGAAACGCGCAAGCAATGGGTGAAGGAAACTTATACGCCCAAGCAGGCGCAATTCAAGAAGGAATGCGAGACCGCGACGGACAAGCTGGTGGAGGCCGCCAAAAAGCGCGCCGGTGACGCCAGCCTGAGCTTCGATTTCATCTTCAATAAGGTGGTCCAGACGCGCCTGGCTTTCGAACAGGAACTCGGCCTGGAAGGCTCGGGCGATGGCGCGGCCATACTCAAAGAGTTCCAGGGCGAGCTTGCCGCTGTCGAAAAAGAGTTGATCGCGTTCATCGCTAGCGAGCGTTTCGTGAAGGTGGCGGAAGACGAAGCGAGCGCCGCTAAGGGGAAAGCGGAGGGCCAGAAGCGGAACGCGGAGGAGCAGGCGCTGGCGGACGCCAAGAAGGGGGCCGCGGTGGCGCTGGCGCAACTCGAGGATCTGGGGAATGCGCAGGCGGCCAACCTGAGCAAGGAACTGAAGGCCGTCAAGAACAAGGACGAAGCCGCGGCCGTGCAGAAGAAAATCGAGGCAGCCGTCAAAGCGCACACGGAAAAGAGCGACAAAGACGCCAAAGCCCACGAAGAATCGGTCGACAAGATGTCGGCCGGCGTGGAGAAGATCGCCAAGAACATCAAGAATGCGGACGCCAAAAAGTCGCTGGAGACCCTGAAGGACGAGCTGGAGAAGACCAAGGCGCTCGCCAAGACAGGCAATGAGGCGGCAGCCAAAGCCGCGGAAGCGATGTCCAAGCAAATCGCAGCTCTGGCGGCGGCGGCCGCGGATGAGAAGAGCGACTTCAGTAAATTGTTCGCCGAGGTGAAGGCCCAGCAGGACGCGCTGGACACAGACGACGTAAAGACGCATTTCGCCGCCGAGCAGGAGGAGCTTTCGAAGGCCCTTACCAAACTGAGCGGGAGCGTCGATCCGCTGGAACTGGCCGCCGCCGAGAAGGAACTCGCCGGCGTGAAAGCCAAAGTCACCGCGCTGACGGAGAAGGCGCAGGATCTCGCGGACTACCGGCAGGTGGTGACCGTCGAGCTGAAAATGTTCAAGGGCATGCTGCAGACCTACCGCGACGCCGCCGCGGATCGGAACAACTTCATTACCAGAGGGCTGGGCGGTCTGGCTGACCGGTTCTTCGGCGAACAGACCAAGATTTCTCTGCTCATGAAGGAAATCGAGGAAGGCTACCAGAAGCCGGGTGTCGATACCGCCAAGACGGACGCGCTGCGGATTGAACTCAGCCGGCGGCTCGGCGATATGGAGGATATCTGGCAAACCGTGCGCACGACCGGCAAGATTGACCCCCTGAAGGCGGCGCTTGAAGGGGAGGCGGCGGCGGCCACGACCGACCTGGAAGCAAAGAAGGAGGCCGAGAAAAAGAAGAAAGAAGACCGCGACGCCTGGGACAAGGATTACAAGGAGTTCAAGGACAAGGTCGGCGTACTCAAAGAATTGGTCAAAAAGAGCAAAGGCCCCGAAGACGAGATCGCAACCATGTTGAGCCTGGTCGAGGCAGGCCACAAAATGGCGGAGAACGGCGATGTCGCGGGAGCCCGCGACAAGCTGAAATTAGCCGAAAAGCGCCGTGCGGACCTGGAAAAATGTCCCGGCGGCGTGACCGTGCAGAGTGCCGCGGAACTCGCCAAGCTGAAGGCAAAATGGGACGAATCGCTCACCCAGTTGGGCGCGAAGCTCAAAGAACTGAAAGACGCGGTCGACAAAGAGGCCGGGCTGAGCCAGGAGCAGCGCGAGGGCGCAGTCAAGAAAATCAATGCCATCCCGGCTCTATTCCGCGCCGGCGCTTTCAATAAGGACATCGACGAGATCACCAAGACCGAGGACAACGACGTGCGCAAGAAGGCCCGCGAAAAGATTCTCAAACAGGTTCGCCAATATCGCGCGCTGATGGAAGGCAACGCGGTGCTGCAACTCGCACGCCGCAATCCGTTCGACGTGAAACAGGTCACCACGCCGGTGAACAAGTGCCTGGCTTCCATCGAGCTGAACACGCTGCGCGCCGTCCGTGCCGAGTAACAAGGAGCTACCGAAATGGCCACACTAGTTCAGAAGCAACAATGGACGGAACAGTTGACCCACCTGTCGGCCGACCCGGAAGGACCGCAGAAGCGCGGCGCTATCGTGGACAAGGCCGCCGCCGCTCTCGAAGGCCAGACCAAAGACATCAAGGAAGGTTTGACTTTCGATATGGAGGTGTTGGCGGACACGCGCTTCACGAAATTCATGCAGGCGGTGGGGCTGTCGGCCACCAAGATGACGTCGCTCGCGGGCGATGGCGACGCCGACAAAGAGGTAGACACGTTCGCCGACCTCCCGAAGTTGAAGTCCATGTCGGGCGCGGATGTGGTGAAGGCAGTGGAAGCGCTGAAGAAGGTAGCGACCGTATCGGATAAGGCGCGCGAGGACTTGCTGGCGCTGCGCTTCGAGGAAGCCGGATACAAGCCGCAGGACCTAAAGCGTCTGCAAGAGGCGTTGGAGCAGCGCAAGAAGAACGCCACGGACAAGGAAAAGACCGGCGGGGACGCCGCTTCGGCGAAGGAAAACAAGGACGAAAAGGAAGAGCTGGACAAGTTCGAGAAAGACTCGGCGCGAATCGGGCAGGAAGTAGATGAAGCCGTCGGCGATGAGGTGTGGACCCCGCTGGTGCGCCAGGGCGTCATGCCGGAAAACCTGGTTCCGGACCGCTATTCGAACGTGAAGCGAACGTTCACGGCCGCGTCGCAAGCTTATACGGAGCGGCTCGAGGAATACTCCAAAGGCCTCGACAAGAACTCAGACCTGCTAGCGAAACTGGGCGTCGCCAATGACGTTTCGAAGGGATGCATCGATCTCGCCACGAACATCGCCAAAATGACTCCGCTGGGAGAGGAAGCTCTCAAGCACGTGGAAACGGCGGGCAAGCTGCTCTCGATTGTCTCGGCGACCGGTTTCACTGTGGCCGGGCAGGCGATCAAGAAGGAGGACGCGCAGAATATTGTAGATTCCGTTTTAAAGGGCGTGGCCGACGTCTGCAGCACCGCGATTCCCGACAAGACGGTGGGCGATATCGTCAGCGGCAGCGTGACGGGCGCCATCTCGGCGGGGCGCGCCGTTCGCGCGATCGTCGACCGCAAGCCGGATGCGTTTCTGGACTCGCTTTCGGCGGCGGTGAATTCCGCGCTCAACGCGGCCTCGACGGCCACCAAGAATCAGACCATCAAAGACCTGACGCCGATGATCGTCGGCACCATCAAGAACAGCGGCCAGGCCGCTAAATTCGCCGCGACCTGCAAAGATGGCGATAAGGACGCGATCAAGAAAGCGCTCGGAGAGCTGATCAACAGCAGCATGAACACGGTCGCCGATTGGGTGAAGTACTCCGTAACCCAAACCGAGAAAGGCAAAGCCGGGGAGATCAATAAAGCCATCGATGTCGCCGTAGGCAGCAGCAAAGAACTGGTGACCGCGGCCGTTTCCCAAGGAAAGGTCACGGACTTCAGCAGCGCGATCGGAAACATTGCCAATGGAGCCTTGTCCGCGTTCCTGAAGCCGCCGGAGTTGGGCAAGTCCGTGGGCGCACTGGCTAGCTCCGCGCTCGGCAGCGCCGGCCCGGGCCTGGTGAAAGGCATCCAGGCGAAGGACCCCGCGGCAGTCCTCAAGACTTTTAAAGAGCTGGTAGGAAAATCGCTCGCTACCGCCGCCAGCGGCGTGGAATCCGACAAGGTGAAGGCGAAGATCGAGGAAGCCGCCAAACTGGTGGATACCTGGATGTCCGGTCTGGGCGCGGCCAACGACTTGGGGAAGGCCGTCAAAGACGGGAAGTACGAGGACATCAACAAGGCCGCCAAGAGCCTGTTCCAGGAGACCGGAAACTACATCAGCCAATCCTTGAAAGCGGCGGGGCTCAAAGGCGCGGAGGATTCCGACGACGCCGCCTCAGAAGAGGGCGGGGACGACAAATCGGCCGATTTCGGCGGCGCCGACGCGAGCAAGGAAGCCAAGGAAGCCAAAGCTCAGGAAGCCGCGGCGGTGAAGAAGCTTAAGGATGAAATCGCGGCACAGGACAAGATTCTGGGCGATGAAAACGCCGCCGCCGATAAGAAGGTCCAGGCCGCGAAGGACCGGACGAAGGCGGTGGAGGCGCTCAAAGAGCACAAGGAGATGAAGAACGAACTGGCACTGGACAGCGAACAGTTCGCCATGATGCTCAATATGGGAATGGAAGACGACGATCCCGAAGACGATGGAACGCCTCCGCCCAAGATCCAGGATTTGATTCTGCAGATCCAAAAGGACAAGAAGACGTTCGACCTGGTGGAGAGTTTGAGTGGCGCGGGGATTAAGGTAGCGGCGCAGTTCTTCCCTGCCGCGGGCGCCGCCATCGATTTCCAGAAATTCTCGTTCGAAGTAATCCGGTCTGTGCAGCATGTACGCCAGCTTTTGGACTGGCTCGACAATGCGGCCGATGCCAAGTCCGCTGTTACAGTGCAGGTTCACGCCATGTTGAGCCGCGTCGGCATGGAGAAGCGCCAGGTGCTGGAGCACAACATGCGGGCCGCGCTGGCGCTGATCGCGGCGATCGGGCAGGTGGTCACGACGGTGGGCGCGCACGCCGCGCCGGTCGGCGTCGCGCTCACCGCCGGGGCGCGCGCCGGAGAGTCCGGGCTGGAGCTCATTAAGAAGGTGGCCGACGCGACGGAGATGGAAGCCGGATGGCAGAAGTTCCAGGCCGCCATGGCCGACCCGCGCAATCGCAAGGGCGTGCGCGCGGCCATTGAGTCCAATCCGACATTAGCGAAATATACCCTCGCCTGGGGAGCGCTGCAGGGCAAAGACGCCATCGCCAAGGAGGCGATGCGCAAGTGCGGCCTTACCGACGCCGTCCTGCGGCAGGAAGACACCAACGTCAAAGAGGTACAGAAGTACCTGGAAGAGATGTTCAGCGAAGACCTGGTGATTCTGCGCGCCGTGCCGCTTCGCAAGGCGTGGTATCCGGCGGGCAAAAAGCCGGAGCTCACGTTGCGCAGTTGGACGGCCTTCCTGAGCGGCGCTTACAACCACGAGGACGAACCGCTGGCGGCGGGCTCGGGAGGCGCGGTGAGCCAGGCGATGGCGGTACTCGATGGCAAGGAACAGGAGTTCAAGAAAGCCAAGGCCGAATTCGATAAGGCCAAAGCCGCGGACGAGAAAGCTCCGGACGAAGCCGTGAAGAAGGCGAAGCAGGAACTGGTGGACGCGACGACGGGTGTGCAGAACGCGGCCCGCGGGTTCAATCCGCTGAATGGGGAAGGCCAGGAACATAAGGAGATGCGCGAGTACCTGGACGCGCTGGTGGCGTTAGGCGACATCCGGCTGCGGGAGCTCGAGGGGGAAACGGTGGCGCTGACGCGCGCGGAAGCGGCGTAGGCAGGAACTGGCGGGCTGAAACCCTCCGCGGACTAAAGAGGGAGTTGCAAAATTCGAAGAGCCGCTTGCTTGCGCGCGCGGCTCAGAATGGCGCCTCTGTATTTGCATGAACCTGCCGAGCCGCGACCGCGAGGGAGCGGTCGATCTAAAGTCCGCCCCACACCGGCAGCCTGCGACTCCGCTGTTCTACCACACATACGAGGCGGCCACGTCGGGTTGGGCGGGAGTATTCCCGATCACGCGGACGTGTAAGACCACCTGGAGATTTTTGTTCTCCCAGCCGGCCGGCAGGTCGTGTACTACCAGGGCAAGCTGGTCGGGATCGGTCACCACCCGTCCCGCGGCTTCCGTACCGAACTGCTTCACTCCGGCGACCACCACGATGAACCCCCCGGTAGAAGCGTTTTTCAGGCGGCAGATCAGCACATAGTCCTCGGTGGCGGAGCCGTCGCCCTTCGCCGGAACGGACCATTGCCGCTGGGCCTCGCCCGGCGCCGGTTTGTCGGCGGTGTCTACAATGACGGAACTTGACGCCGGATGGAAGGTGAACTGGAACCGCCAGCCTGGCTGAAATTCCATGGTCCAGTGATTGGTGATGGCCCCTACCAGAAGCACCGGGGTCTGCCGCAGGTCGGCGAACGAGATGGTACTGGCGAAGCGCAAACGCACGCTCTTGCCCCGGCGGGCCAGCATGGCGGTGATCTGGTTGGCCGCCACCATGTCGCCGTAGCCTACATATTGGTCCGGCACCGGAATCAGGTCGGACCCATCCAGCTCCTTGGGACTTAGCTGCAGGGGCCGCTGCATCGGGATCTCCGACGGCGGCAGGCGGCTCTCATTCAGTTTAAGGGCGCGCAGGGACGGATGATAGACCAGCGGTTGTGCCACGCCCACCAGCAGCGGCTCATTCGAGGCGAAAACCGGCTGCCAGAATTTCGTCAGGATGTCGGGCTTGTGGGCGATGCCGGTCAATCGCAGGAGACCGACAATCAGGGCCACCAGCACCAGCACGATGCCGGCGATCAAAAGGGCCGGCCTCCGCCTGACGGGCGCCAGCGTTGCCGGCGCGGATACCGGCGGCACCACCTCCGTTTCGATCAACGGCGCGACGTAATGGAATTCCGGAGCGTAGGAACCGGCGGGCAAATCGATCTTCACGCGCGAGGCCACGCCTTCCGGCGACACGTAGAACTGCGCCAGCCGTTTGCGCACCTCGCGGGCGCCCACGCGCACGATGGTATCCTCGGCGAGCTCCGATTGCGGCGGCCGGCCGAAGACGTCGATGGCCACGGTACGCTCTTTTAAGTCGCCTGCCTTGCCGGCCAGAGACTTTTCGCAGACGTATTCCAGGAATTGCTGGCACCGCTTGCTGGCGTGGAAATGCGGGCTGGCCAGGATGACGCGAAGCTGGCTCTGCACCTCTTCCGGCTTCGGCCCCTCGCGGTCCGGGATGGGCCGCAACGAAGAAGCCCCGGTCTCACCCTTGACGATTTCCAACCCCAACTCTACCACCTCGATTAAAGTTGCCGGCTCCGCTTCCCCGCGGAACAACCAGCGACCGCCCTTATTTTATCCCGTAGCGGGCCCGCCCGCGGAGACAGGGTGGCGAGTTTGTTAGAAAGGACTTCCGCAGGGCGCGACGGGCTATAATGCGAATGTCGATGGGTGAACCCGCGGGTACGGTGATTCCTAACCCCGGTGCCATCGGCGGAGATAAGGCAATGAAAACTGAACAGCCAGCAGCAACCAGCGGTCCCACCTTCAATTCCACCAAAGATGTGGACACCCACCTTAAGACGCGCATGGAGAAGGCCATCTCAGACCTGCAGCATGAGATGGCGGCCATCCGCACCGGGCGCGCTTCCCTGTCGCTTCTGGACCACATTCGCGTGGATTACTACGGCACCCCCACGCCTCTCAACCAGGTTGCCAATCTGCACGTTCCCGAACCCTCGCTGATCACCATTCAGCCGTGGGACGTTTCGCAGATCGGGCCGATCGAAAAATCGATTCGGACCTCCGACCTTGGGCTCAATCCCTCCAACGATGGAAAAGTGATTCGCCTGCCCATCCCACCGCTGACCGAGGAACGCCGCAAGGAGCTGGTGAAGAAGCTGCACGCGGCCGCCGAACACCATCGTGTTTCGTTGCGCGCCATCCGCCGCGACGGTAACGAAGCGGTGAAGAAGCTCCTCAAGGACAAGAAGGTCACCGAAGATGACGACAAGAAGGCCCACGACGAGATACAGAAGATGACTGACGCCTACATGGCCAAGATCGACGCCGCGGCCAAGACGAAAGAGAAGGACATCCTGGAGATCAAGTAAGGCCGGGCCTCACCAGGCGGTCACCCCACATCCCGAGTTTGCATAGCCCGGGAGGGGCTGTTGTGTTTCGATCGCGGGGCCGTGAAACACACTAATCGGACTCTGTCGCGGCACACCAGCACTAGCCGATGGCTTCTCGGTATCGCTCGGCTGGCTGGAAGCGTTCGCCGATAGAGAAAGGCGCGCCAGCAGAGCGGCCCGCTTGTTGCTCCAGTTCTGAAACGCGTCCGGATTTCGTTTGTCGAACGTGTCAACGTGTGCCGGAGCGTCCAGCAAAAGCAGCCGGCTGGGGCTCAACGAAATGGCCTGCTTCGCCAACTGTACGGTTGCCCTGCCGGCCAGGGCCTCGACCCGCGCCGGAGCCGTGTCGAAACGGTAGGCTCCTTTGGGACCGATGGCCGCCTCCAGCGTTTGGAGAAGCAGGCTCAGTTTGGATCCCTTGACCATCGCGCCAGAGGCCACGATCACCGAACCGGTGAGCACCTCGAGGCGGGCATCGCTCAGCGCGCTCGAGATCATGCGGAACGAGCTGTTCTCATCGATCCACATCGCCGCGCATGGCCCCAGCAGCACTTCGGCGCGTCCGGCGCCGGTACGCAGCACGGCATTCTGATTCACCACCACGAAGCGAGTGGACGATTTCTCGACGGGATGGCCGTCGATATAGGCCTCCTCGGCGTAGGAAACCAGGCCCGCCTTGCTGGGAACAATAGATTGCGCCGGCAAGGAAGCCGCCAACGCCGCGGCCCAGATAGCCTTTCTCAGCATGATCAAGGGCTTTGCCCTTGAAATCCTTTCAGGATTTGGAAGTCAGAATGCACCCCCGGCCGCCGCCCTTTCGCCCTTCTGGCTTCAGTGCCCTTACTGTATCTTTCCTTGACATTCGAATTTACGAATCTACTATACAACACCGTATCGACGGGATCTGCTACTCGTATCGCAGCGCCGTGGGGTCGATTCGCTTTGCCCTGCGCGCCGGCAGCCAGCCCGATCGCCGAGGAACCGAACGCGCAAGGCGGTCAGTCTCCAGGTCGACGTGCGCGCGAATCTCTGCGTGGAAATCGGCCGGTTTGCGCATCCTCCAGAGCATAGTGTCAACCCTCCTTGCCTTCCGGCCCGAGGATCCGCCCGATGGCCGCCGCCAGACGCCGCCACTGCGTAGTCTCTGCGACGAGCTGCTTGCGGCCCGCTTTGGTCAGCGTGTAGAAGCGTGCCTTGCGATTGTTGGCCGACGTTCCCCACTCGGCGGCGATCCACCCGCGGGCTTCCAGCCGCTGCAGCGCGGGGTAGAGCGCGCCGTGCTCCACCAACAGCTCGTCCTCCGAGGTTTGCTGGATGGCGCGGGCGATTCCCTGTCCATGCTGCGGTCCGAAAATGAGCGTGCGCAGGATCAGCAGGTCGAGCGTCCCCTGCAGGAGTTCCAGGCGGTCCGGGTTTTGTTGGGTAGACACTTTACCTGAGTATCGGCCGGTTCAGGTAAAATGTCAACCTGAGAAGAAGAGCTGTCAGCTTTCAACCCGATCGCCGCGCAGGGCGCGGAGCAGAGGTGGCAGAGGCCACAGAGAGGATCCTCCGGGGTAGCATCGTCTCAGCGGCTTCGGTTCGCGAGAAGCCAGGCGCGAGCTGCACAAGTTTTGGCCAAGTGCTCGTCGCTCCGGAGGTTGGGCCGCTCGACTCGTCAAGCGAAACCGAGTGCGCGTCTCATTGCCTAATGGAAAGCGTCGCGGAACCATTCGATGCGGCGCGGCGACAAGATTACCGCTACGATGTCGAAGCGCACGTTTTGCCACTCCACACCGGCTCGGCGGGCATAGTTGCGGGCGGCTCGCGCCAGGTTTGCCTGCTTCTCGGAATCCACGGCGCGTTCGGGCTCGCCGAATTCCGCGGTATCGCGGGTTTTCACTTCTACGAAGACCAGCTTCTCGCCATGCCAGGCCACCAGGTCGATTTCCGCGTGCCCGGAAGGCGGACGATAATTGCGCGCCACCACTGTGCAGCCGCGGCCGCGCAGATAGCGGTGCGCCATGTCCTCGCCGATGCGTCCATGATTGGCCGCCAGGGAACGGCGCCGAAGGGCGTCGGCCGCGCGATAGATCCAATTGAGCACTGACTGAGTGGCTCCTTACTTGAGTACCTGGAACTCGAACTCCATTACCTTGCCGCGCACAACGTAGCAAAGATAATGCTCCCAGAATTTCCGATACCGCCGGAAATGATTCACCAGGAATTCGAAGCCCAGCCACTTCCAGAAGGCCAGTAGTTTGACGCGCACAGAAATCTCACGGAATCTGGCCTTGGAGTAATAGCCGAAGCCGCCGTGGTCTTCGCCGAAATAGCGGAAGCTGAAACTGTTGAGGTGACTCTTATGGGTGGGGTCGCAGAAGGAGCTGAAATCGGTGTAATGCGGCGTCTCGATGCGGACCGTGCCGCCGGCGCGCACCAGCCGGTGAAACTCTTCCATGGTGCGAACCACGTCGTTCACGTGCTCGATCACGTGGATGGCGGTGAGGCGGTCGAAGGAGTTGTCGGCGAAGGGGTACGGGAAGCGGTCGAGATCGGCCAGCACGTCGGCACGGCTGGCGGGATTGCGGTCGACGCCGATGGTTCCGGGCTGCTTGTGGATCCCGCAGCCCACGTCGAGGATGCGCGGTTGTGGCAAGACAGCAGAATACCATCGGTGGCGGCCGATTGGCGGCGACACCTACCGATTTCCGAAGACCCTGCGCACTAACCCGTGGAATTCCGCGTCGTCGGGCAGGGAGTCGTACTGCTGCGTCAACAGGAGCAGCGGGGCGTCCTCGTGAAGATCGGTCGATTTGGTGAGCCAGAGAAGCGTGTTGCCGCGATCTTGCAGCGCGGCGTACGCGGGCGATCAAGTCATTCAGCCGCCAGGACGCGCCAAAGTCGGAGCGAATGGGGATGGAAAACGGATCGGCCTCCACAGCTACTTGGTGACCGGGCCGATCTCCCCAAAAATTGATGACGTTCCCCTGGCTGTCAATACACACCCTTTTTTCAAACGCGCGCCGAATCAGCAGGAGGAATGGTCGGGGCGGGGCGATTTGAACGCCCGACCCCCTGCGCCCAAGGCAGGTGCGCTACCAGGCTGCGCTACGCCCCGACATTTCAATAACTTACAGGAAGTTCCCCTAGGTCAAGGCAGGGGATCTATTTAACAGCTTACCATGCCTCTATTCAGGCAACGTTTACTGACCCTATTTCAAAACGCTTGAAGCACGCGACACGGCCTTGGCATGCTGTACAATAACGCAAGCCGTTTACAGGAGAAAACAGCATGGGCTCACATTTGGACGAGACCGTTAAGGCTTGCAACAAGTGCCTGGAGGAAGCCAAGAAAATCGAGAAACAGTTTAAGGTGGCGAAGACGCCCCAAGAAAAGGAGAAGCTCAAGAAAATGGCCGAGGCCTGCCAGAAGCAGGCAAAGCTGTACTTCGATGCCATAGCGGCGGCCAAAGCCAAAGACGCCCAGGTTTTGCAGGAGATTATTAAGAACATAGGCATCTAGTGAAGAGGAACTACGGACCTTACTTCCCGGCGCTATTTTCCCGAAACAAACCCGATGGCCTGTTTGATTCCTGATCGAATGCTCCGGCTCTCCCGCAATTCCTGCACTGGCAGCATGCCCAGCGCCCTGGTGTAGCGCCGCCAAACCATATCCCACCGCCCGATCGCGGTAAATTAGAAGGGTAGTGAAAATCAGACCAACCCTTGGGGCACTCGGCATGCTCGCGTGGGGCGCGCTGGCAGCACCGCGCTTCACGTTGAGCGGGACGGTGGTGGATGGCGCCGGCAATCAGCCCCTGGCCGGGGTGGAACTCACGCTCCAAACCGAGCAGTGGAAAGCAGTGGGCGACCCGGTGGTCTCCGATGCGCAAGGCCGGTTCGCGTTTGGCGGCCTGGCATCGGGCGAGTATATCCTGACGGCCGAGGGCGCCGGCTTCGGCACCATTCGTTATGGCGAGGCGGTCGACCCCGGTTGGGTAAGTTCCGTGCGGGTCGGCGGCGAGGGCGGGAATAAGTCCATCGTGTTCCGCATCCTGCCGCGCGGCGGTCGACCGATGATTCCGGCGCTGGTCAGGCATG